>JAHRWI010000204.1 GCA_019090225.1 Porticoccaceae bacterium | reverse complement strand
CTTGCTAAGAACGGGGTTTATCCAAATACCCGCTATATGCTTTTGTTTTTTGGGGACTATGTTAAAGCCGCCTAAAAGCTTTCTCAGCAATAATAGTGGCACTATGCTTATAAAAAAATAGCGTGCAATGATAATTTCAAAGCCTGACTCTTTAAGTAGTTTGACTAAATCCGCCCTCGTGTATCGTTTTTTGTGTCCAGCTAATACATCGTCCCGATTCCATAGCCATTGATGCGAAGGCACAGTTAAAACAATATGCCCATTATTTTTTAACATGCTATGGATGCTGACTAGAGCATCTTTATCTTCATCGATATGCTCTAATACATCAAAAATACATATGGTATCGAATTCATCTTTAAAAGGAGCGCGCAACAAGTCGAATTGGTAGCATTCGTCAATGCCGTATGACTGAGCATAGCGCAAACCGTTGAGATGCATCTCGCCGACAGCCATATTTGAAAAGCCAGCCCGTTTTAAGCACCTTGAGACATTCCCTGTGCCGGCGCCAATTTCTATTATTTTAGAAGACATGCTAACCACCTTTTTCATTTGCGTGGTAATAAAGTCTTTTCTAGCTAAAAACCAAAAATGCTGCTCCTCTACTTTATGTAGATTATCCAATCCTTCAGCTTTGTAGTCGGCATGGTTTGTGGCTATATCATCGTGAAACACTTTAATGCCATCGATATCTTTATATTCTTTTAAAACCACCTAATTACCTTTGCCTACCATAAGTACGCCGGTGACTATCAAAAGTAGCCCCAATACCTTCGCCATGTTAATTGGCTCCTTGAGAAAAAGGATGGCAAAAAAACTGGTAGAAATTGCTAAGCCTCCAACAATGATTGGGTAGGCATGAGATAGATCAAATTTGGTCATGGTCGCCATCCAGGCGAGCGATGCCAGGAATGCGGCAATAAAACCGCTTAAAATATAACCATCGGTAAATAGCCGTAAAAGGAAGAATATTTTGTCCGATGAAGACTCAGGAAGCGCCCCGTGATCGCTAATGCGCCACTTAAGTATAAGCTGCCCGTATAGGGTGAAAACCACGGTTATAAAAATGTAAGTGTATTTCAATGTAGTGATATCCAAAATTTGGAAGCGCCAGCTACGTGAGGGCCACGCGTATCAAGCTGTGCATCCTTTGTGTCTTATTGAGCATCTCATCCATCGAATCGAACTGCAAAAATACTATTCCCAATTTTTGAGTTAGAAAATCTTCGATTAGATCGCCAGGTTTCCACCACATAAATTCACTAATGATATTGTTTTCAATGGATCGGTCAAAAACGACGTCGGATACTTTCCCGGTACGTGAGCTCATTACACAGTGACGTGTGAAATAGCCTTTAGCAGGTTTCTGAACCAGGTCGCTACAATCCTGGCCAGCAGCACTCCGGACAATAAATGAAGGGTAATCGACCCCGCTGGCAAGATGTACGAATTGGGTGTAGAGATCGCCTGGTGCTCTGCGGCATATCTCAATGATTATAGGTGTCCCATCACGAAGAATATACTGAATATGGAATATTCCAGTTTTAAGACTTAGTAGTGATGCGATTTTTTCTGCGGTTTTGCAGAGTGCTGATATAGCTTCAGGTCCTGTATTGCCTGGAGTTGATGCTGCAGACACCATGTATGGATTAAGGTAGTAATGTTCATCATCGTCAAAATGGAAAGCCACCCGGCCGTCCACGATAAACGTCGATAAGCCGTGTCGAGTGCCATCGATAAACTCTTCGACCACTATTCGCTTTATACGAGAGCGATCAAAAGCGACCTTCAATGCGGGGGTTGGGTCTTCATGGTATTTGACGGTCGAGATGCCCTTGCCGCCAGTTAGGTCGACAGGTTTTATAATGACTGGAAACTGGAACTGCTTAAGCTTGTCATGGGCAGCCTCAAAGCTTGAAAAGCCTTCGGCGCGAGGGGAGGGGACATCATGCTCCGCCGCAAAATTGCGGTATCGATCCTTATGGTGGATTGTTTGGGCGGTCTGGTAGGAGTCGTGACCGGGCAAGCCCATTTGCTCAGCTACATAAGCGGCGGAGAGTGCAGAGAAATCATTGCAGCAGGCGCAAACCGCGTCGACCTGGAGAGCCCTGGCGAGAGCGAGCATCGCTTGCGGGTCTGAAAAATCTTCAAGGCAGCACTGATCCGAATATTGGTGACCAAGGTCATCGGCCCTGTTTCCGCTGGTGATGACATAAAAGCCAAGTCCCTTTGCCGCTTTAATAAGGGGAATATCTGCGTAACCGCCACCAAGAATAAGTAATTTTTTATCCTGTCCCATCAATGGGACTTTGTTGGGGGTTTTATCGGAATAAAAAACATCACGGTTTCAGTAACTCCTTCCGTGTAATGCCGCATGAAGATTTGGTAATCGTCCCGGTAGGACAGTACCTTCTCGGGGATTTTCCAAAAATCATCGAAGCGATGATAGGCGCTGATGGCGAGTCTCGGGTGGTGATCAATGATCGCTTGTCGCGCGCCTTCGATGGCCGCTATTTCCCCGCCTTCAACATCCATTTTTAGAAAAGAGAATGGTTCTTTCAGTGTATCGTCTAAACGCTCTACCTTGATTTCCATATCGCCGTCCTCGCTAATTCGAGAAGCTGAGCCATCCATTTTAAAGCTAAGTGTCTGGGTGCGATTGGAGAGTCCGTGAAGATAAAAATGCGTTCTCTTATAGTCCGTCAGTGCTTTTTTGACCACCGCCATATTTCCCGGCTCTGGTTCAAATATATGAACGCCAGCATAATCTGGACACCGCTTTATAAACTCTATACTGGTGTAACCGTCAAAGCCTCCTACATCAACAAATACTTCATTTTTGGGTTTCAAATTGAGAAAATCTTCGAAATACTGGCGGTGCTGGCAGTCAGTAAAGCCGTGCATATATTCTAGATCACTAGACAATCGAAAGTTGATTAACTTGCTGAACACCCGCTTCGATTCGTTATCCTGTAGCAAGTTATATATCCAGTTGAAGCGATCACGATAAGCGTCAAAATTTTCAGAAAACTGGTCAGAAAAAATAACTGGAAGTATATCGACGGCAGCATATTTTCTGAACGCGAAATAGTCCAGGGAGCGGACGCCACAACGTTTTAAACGGCTCTGAGCGGTCAATGGGCGGCCCAGAACCACCGCAGATACCACCAAAGCATCTTTGGGTATCTCCTCGATATCAACGATGGGTTTACCTTGAAACTCAGGGTCATCGGTATAATCGTCGATGAAGCCATCGATGTTTATTGCCCGAGCAATGCTGCTGGCATATTCATTTCGACCAAATATATAACGCGGCCCAGCGCCATGGAGAAAGTCGTCACAAAAGATTCGTGCACTTTCATTGTCGGCGTAACTATCAATGATTAAAGAGGACGAGGATAATTCCATATTTATTTTTATCATGGTTGAATTGTGACAGGTTCCCAACATCTCTCTCCGGATGAGCGGGCAATTGCCTCAAGCATGACCATCCCTTCTAGTGCATGTTGAGCTGTGAATACGTAATCGCTTGCTGCCTGAACCCCTGTTTGAAGATGCTGTTCCAGACTGTCAGCAATATCCCAATAGAGATTGGCGAAGGCTTCGATAAATCCTGCGGGGTGACCTGATTTAAATCGGTTATACCGGTGACTATGGGCTATCTCGATTCCCACGCTGGCGCGGTCGATAATGGTTTTGTGTCCCATAATGTCGTGATGGGTCAATAATTCCGGATCCATTTGATACCATTCTGCAGAGCCATTCTCCCCAAATACTCTTACTCGAAGCCCGTTTCTATATCCCAATGCCGCTTTGCTATACCAGAAGCTGCATTCAAGTGAGTTGGTGTAGCGAGCGATACACATGGTGTTATCAACAATTTGTTTGAAGTGTCCATGGCTACTTTGTGTCGCTACCAACTCTAAGGGTTTTTCGGTAGTTAAAAAATCGACAATGTGGTGGAGGTGGACGCCAAGGTCGAGCGCGATGGTCGGCAGCTTCTGATCCTGCAAACGCCAATCCTGCGGTTTCATAGGTCTGCCATCACTATTAAAGCGCGCAAAGCCCTCCTGGGGCATCTCTATATGGATTTGTGTTACCTTGCCCAGTTGCTCCTGTCTAATCATATTTTTCAGTTCGCGTAACATGGGATAACCGGTGTAGTTATAAGTAACGGCAAGGAAGCCTTGCTGCTGCTGCTGGACTTCCTGAATGAGCATCGCGTCAGCGCTGGAGCACGCCAACGCCTTCTCGCAGATAACTGGATACCCGTGCGTTAAAGCCTGGGCGACCATTTCTGTATGGCAAGGCGTCGGTGTCAGTACAACGATGGCGTCGATATTATTTTTTTCCCCCTTCAGAAGTTCCAGGAAATTATCATACCGTTGGTCCGGCAGAATGCCCCATTGCTCAGCCGTTTCGATATTTACGTCCGTTTTTGTGCTAAAGCACCCTGCTCGAACCTTGAATCGCCCATCCATCTGGGCAGCAATAAAATGTGTTGAACCTACGGCCGAATTGATGCCACCGCCGACAAACCCTAGATTTATTGCTTTAGTCATGGTTGGGCTCAAGCTCAAAGGTTGCTGAATCAATGATGTAGAGTGGTCGACCTTTTACCTCGTCAAAGATCTTACCTATATACAAACCCATAACACCGACGCTGCCCATAATGAGACCGGAAGTGAAATAGATAGATACTATTAGACTTGTCCAGCCTGCTGTCGGGATGCCGAAAAAAAAGTATCTGATAATCAGCCACAGGGCGTAAAACAATGAAGATAGCGACAGCAGCAAACCCAGCTTGACGGAAATACGTAACAGTTTGCTGGAGTGAGCAACGATGCTATCGACGGCTAGCTTAACTCGCCGCTTCAAAGTGTAGCTGGATTTTCCACTCGGTCTGCTAGCGTGCATGACATCAATTTCCGCACGACGGAATCCCACCCACAATGCAAATAGTCCGAATGAGCGATTTTGTTCTTTCAGGGAGTTGATGCTACGAATCACTTTTCGATTATAAATGCCGAAATTGCTAATGCGGTTGTCGATGTTTGAACCAGTAAAATACGTGAAAACGCGGTAAAAAATGTTTGAACTAAGTTTTTTAAAAAAAGCATCTTGTCTATTTGCGCGCCGACCAACGACGACATCATAACCTTCTTTGGTTTTTTGATAGAGTCGAGGGATTTCTTCAGGGCTGTCCTGAAGGTCGCAGTCCATCACAACGACCCAGGCACCGCGCGCCTGGTCTAAACCAGCGGTGATAGCAAAGTGCTGTCCGAAGTTGCGCGATAAATTAATTCCTCTTACGCGATCATCTGTCGCCGCAATTTCTTGTATCAAGGGCCATGATTGATCAGGACTAGCGTCATTAACCAATACTATTTCGTAATTCGAGGATATTTGTGAAACGGCTGCATTGAGTCTGAGGCACAATTCCTTAAGACTTTCCCGAGATTGAAATACAGGAATGACTACGGATAAATCAACCATGGAGTTTTCTACACTGATATACGGAGAGTGATCTACTCATCAAGCTTAATTGAGCGATGTTTAGGTTGAGCGTTTTCAATAAAATAAACCTCCCAAGTTATTCTTAAGATGTAATCGCGTTATCCGCCGTAACCTACTATATATAAATAATATTCACTTGTGAATGTGTATGTGTCTCAGGATGGTGAATTTCTTCACTATATATTTCTTTTCGTTGGTTTTCGCTAAAAGGCTGTTAAGCGGTGTTCAAATAAATTGAGGTTGATTGTAACAAAGGGAGAAGGCACAGTGCTCTCGGCTATTGGGATTTAGAGCGATACGAAATGCAAAATATGGGCTATGAAGGGTGTCTATTTTAAGTGGGGCCGATTATTGCCTGTAGTGGCCGCTAAGGAATAAGTGAGATTGTGAGTAACAAATGTTAATCCCCTTTAACAAACCGTACATGACCGGCAAGGAGTTGTGGTACATCAGCCAGGCCCATGCAAATGGCCATCTGGCCGGTGACGGAGAATTTACCAGGCGCTGCAATGCATGGTTGGAAAACTACGTCGGTTGTAATAAGGCTTTGTTGACGCATTCCTGTACGGCAGCGTTAGAGATCACCGCCATTCTGGCTGATCTTCAGGCTGGTGATGAAGTAATAATGCCTTCTTATACCTTTGTCTCAACAGCCAACGCGTTTGTACTGCGAGGTGCGGTGCCAGTGTTTGTCGACATCAGGGCCGATACTCTGAATATCGATGAGTCTCTTTTAGAGGAGGCGATTACTGATAAAACAAAGGCCATCGTCGTCGTGCATTATGCGGGGGTGGCGTGCGAAATGGACACGATATTAGAGATCGCGCGCAGGCACGAGCTGTTGGTCATAGAGGACAACGCCCAGGGCTTGGGATCCACTTATAAGGGGAGGCCGTTGGGAAGTATTGGGGATCTTGCTGCGGTCAGCTTCCATGAAACAAAAAATATTATATCGGGGGAAGGCGGCGCTCTGCTGGTGAATTCACCGCGCTTTAGTGAGCGGGCGGAGATGATTCGAGAAAAAGGCACTAACCGCAGTCAGTTTTTCCGAGGGGAGGTCAATAAGTATACCTGGGTGGATATTGGTTCTTCATACCTGCCCAGTGATCTGGTGGCCGCATTTCTGTGGGCGCAAATGGAAGAGGCTGATGAGATTACTCAGCGACGTCTTGGTTTGTGGAACACTTATCACCAGTGGTTTGCTTCGCTGGAAAAGCAGGGGAAGGTTCGGCGCCCCATCATCCCGCCTGATTGTCAACATAATGCACATATGTATTATTTGCTCTTACCTGATCTTGAACAGCGCACTGCTTTTATTCATGCGCTCAAACAAAGAGGTATAGGTGCAGTGTTTCATTACATTCCGCTTCATGACTCTCCGATTGGCAAGCAATACGGCCGGACGTCTGGTGAGCTGAAGAATACTCAGGATTTAAGTGACAGACTTGTGAGATTGCCTCTGTGGCTGGGTTTGGATGAGGGGCAAGTCGGTGTTATTGAAGAGGTTATAAAGACGTTAAGCTGAATATTTTTTTACCGGTTGTCAACAAAATTGGAGCTTTGAGTCCCTAGTCTTTCGATATGCAAAGTGGAGATTAAAGCACTTTTAATCGCATCGAATAATCAATACTGCGGCAATGTTTGGTTAACGCGCCGGTAGAAATGAAGTCGATTGCGAGATCGGAATATTGATCAAGACTATGTTGCCCAACGTTTCCAGAAACTTCTAGCTCCACCTGATGCGGACTATGTGACAGGGAGGCAGCTTTTATATTTTCTCTAGAAAAATTATCGAGCATAATCCGGTCAGCTTTGGCTGCCAAGGCCTGCTCAAACTCATCCAGCGTTTCCACCTCAATTTCTACTGGTTTTTCTGGAGCAATTCGTCGCGCGCGCTCTATAGCATTATTTATTCCACCACAGGCGGCAATATGATTTTCTTTAATGAGGAAGGCATCGTAAAGACCCATACGGTGATTGCCACAGCCGCCAACTTGGACGGCATATTTTTGCGCAAGCCTCATACCAGGAATGGTTTTGCGGGTATCCAGAATTTGTACAGTGGAATTTGCCACTAAGTTAGCATATTCACGGGAGGTGGTAGCGGTTCCCGACAAGGTTTGCAGGAAATTCAATGCGGTGCGCTCGCCAGTGAGCAGGTGGCGGGAGTTACCCTTTAAGCGGCATAAGGTTTGGCTTTCGCTTATGTCACCGCCATCGGCAACTGTCCAATCCAGGGTAATACCAGGATCAAGCTGATTAAATACTTCTTTCACCCAGGGAATGCCGCAAATAACGGCTGATTCTCTGGAAATAATTACCGCTTCTGCGACTGCGTCTTCGGGTACCAACAAGGCGGTGATATCGCCGCTGCCAATATCTTCTTCGAGGGCTATTTTGACGCTGTTGACTATATTTTCTTTGAGTGCGGCATCCACTGGCGGGGCTGATCCTGATGATTAGGGCGGGCGAGTATAGCAATCTTGTGGATGTTTTTTGTATCGGGCTGGAGCCTCTTGTTGACCTTGAACCAGTAGCGACACTGACGCGTCGTACTAGCTTGGTGTCAGAGCTGATGGCAGAATAAGCACAAGATACTTGACATTACTAATGAGTATAGACAAGAATTGCGCATAACTTTTTGAAATATAAAGTTAAAGTAGTTTTAGTTCGCGCTGCTATCGAGGCGTTTATCGAGAATTTAAGCGCTTATCGATTAAAAGCCAGTCGGGTGTAGAGAAAGAGGCCAACTACCAATTGGATAGACAATACAGACAGCCGGTATCTGGTAATTCCGTGGACAACTACCATCGGGGTCTGGCGCTGCCCTTGAAAATGCTATGCGATCGTACGCTTCAATTTCTTGGCCAGTGCGGCGGTCGTGTTTTTGATCAGGTCAACGAAAGTTTTTTTGATCTTGCCGACGGCTCTGCCGATACTGGATTGCAAACGGCATATTTTGACGCAATAAAACGACTCAGAGCCGATAAAACCGTGATCATTGATCAGTGGTTGGCTGCCGTTGCTTCGGCTTTTGATGATCTGGCGGTGATGGCTGTATCCCGCGAT
>JAHRWI010000203.1 GCA_019090225.1 Porticoccaceae bacterium | reverse complement strand
TTTAGTCTATCCACTGTTTTTAGTCTATCCACTTTTTAGCCTATCCATTGTCCGATCTTAAGACGGCTAAAAATGCCTCTTGAGGAATTTCCACTCGACCCACTTGCTTCATACGTTTTTTGCCCGCCTTCTGTTTTTCCAATAATTTTTTCTTCCGCGAAACATCACCGCCATAACATTTTGCAGTAACATTTTTACGCAGGGCCTTGACCGTGGTACGTGCTATAACATGACCACCCAAAGCCGCCTGAATAGCCACATCAAACATTTGCCGGGGAATTAATTCCTTCATTTTATCAGCGATCAAACGGCCTTTTTGCTGAGCGCGGTCGCGATGCACAATCAAGGCCAGAGCATCGACTTTTTCACCGTTAATCAAAATATCAAGCCTCACCAGGGGTGCAGCCTGAAAATGCTTGAAGTTATATTCTAAGGATGCAAAGCCCCGACTACAGGATTTAAGCCGGTCGAAAAAGTCCATGACCACTTCACTCATGGGCACATCATAGGTTAACGACACCTGGTTACCGGCAAACTGCATATCTTTTTGCACGCCCCTTTTCTCAATACACAAAGAGATCACATTGCCCAAATATTCCTTAGGCACGAGGATATTAGCCTCACAAATAGGCTCCCGCATTTCATCTATGGAGCCTGGGTCTGGCAAACTTGAGGGGTTGGAGATATGCCGGATGTCACCACGATTATCGACGACTTCATAAATCACCGTCGGCGCCGTGGTGATCAGATCCAGGTCGTATTCCCGTTCCAGGCGCTCCTGAATAATTTCCATATGCAGCAAACCAAGAAAGCCACAGCGAAAACCAAAACCCAGTGCATCCGAGGTTTCAGGTTCATAAAACAATGATGCATCGTTAAGGGTTAGCCTGGATAAAGCCTCGCGGAAATCTTCAAAATCGTCAGAGCTAACAGGGAACAAGCCAGCATAAACCTGAGGATTAACTTTTTGAAAGCCGGGCAATGCGGGTGTATCTGAGGTGCTTGCATGGGTGAAGGTATCGCCAACCGGCGCGCCCTGAATATCCTTAATACCCGCGACCACAAAACCCACTTCACCGGCCTTTAAAATACCAGTTTCTGTTCGCTTGGGGGTAAACACACCGACACTATCGATTATATGGGCCTTACCAATGGTTTTACTAATTAACTTGTCTTTGACCCGCAAGCTACCTTGGCTCACCTTAACCAGCGAGACCACACCCAGGTAGTTATCAAACCAGGAGTCTATAATTAGCGCCTGCAGCGGCGCATCGATATCACCGGTCGGCGGCGGCACGCGCGCAACCAACTGCTCAAGAATCTCATCAATACCCTGACCAGTTTTGGCGCTACAGGACACTGCCTCAGACGCATCAATACCAATGATTTCCTCGATTTCAAGCTTGACCCGTTCCGGCTCGGCCTGGGGTAAATCAATCTTGTTTAATACAGGAATAACTTCTAAACCCTGGGCGATAGCAGTGTAGCAATTGGCCACCGACTGGGCTTCAACGCCCTGAGCCGCATCGACCACTAACAAAGCACCTTCGCAGGCCGCCAGGGAACGCGAGACCTCATAGGAAAAATCCACATGACCCGGTGTATCAATAAAGTTTAGCTGGTAGGTTTTGCCATCATTTGCAGTGTAATCCAGAGTTACGCTCTGGGCCTTGATGGTAATACCGCGCTCGCGTTCAATATCCATTGAATCAAGCACTTGCTCGGCCATTTCACGCTGGCTGAGACCACCACAGCGCTGGATAAATCGATCGGACAGCGTCGATTTACCATGATCAATATGAGCAATAATGGAGAAATTCCGAATATGACTAAGTTTCGACACGTCGTTACTGAGACCGTAGATGAGGGACAAATCGTGGAGGGGTGCTAGTGCGGGCGCAGTCTAGCCTATTTGCCTAAGCTGCGCCATGATCGCTGGGCTTAAAGCCGCCGATCATGGCCAGACTTCCGCTACCTATTCCCGAGGTCAGTCAAGCTTACCCTGTCAGTCAATTTGTATGGTGCGGAATACCGACCGACCGCGCCGGAAAAACCGCAGGGCAACAGGCGTACCGCTGGGTATTTCTTCGAGTACAGCGCCGTAATCATCAACGCCAGTGATGGTGTGATAACCCAGCTGCACGATGACATCACCAACCTGTAAGCCAGCCTCTGCGCCAGGAGAATCAGCGCCGACCTTGTTGACAATAACACCACCAGATAAACGCCATTTTGTTCTTATTTCATCACTGATTTCATCCACAGTGAGTCCCAGCACATCGCCATCACCATTTCGAGCCTCTGCGCTATTATCACCGGGGCGAGCACCAACTGTCACAGTCAATTTACGCTCTTTGCCTTTGCGGATAATAACTGCCGGAGCCTTCTTACCCGGCGCTATCAAACCAACCGTATGGGGTAAGTCACTGGCCTCAATGACACTCCGCCCATTAAACTCAATCACCACATCACCGGCTTCAATTCCGGCTTTATCTGCTGGGCTTCCGGGTTCCACCTGAGCAATCAGGGCACCGGCCGGCTTTTTCAGACCGAGCGATTCCGCCAGATCTTTATTCACATCCTGAATATAAACCCCCAACCAGCCTCGATCGACATGACCTTTTTCTTTAAGTTGATCAACCACCTCGACCACAACACTGACTGGAATCGCAAAAGACAAACCGATGGACCCACCAGATCGGGTATAAATTTGTGAATTAACACCCACAACTTCGCCATTTAGGTTAAATAATGGACCACCCGAGTTACCGGGGTTGATAGCCACATCGGTCTGAATAAACGGCACATAATCCTCGCCGCGAGCAGTCGGTATACTGCGGCCAATAGCGCTGATAATGCCTGCGCTGGCAGAATAATCCAGGCCAAAAGGAGAGCCAATGGCGACCACCCATTCGCCGACTTTAAGATTACCAGCAGCAGCCAGCGTGACGCTAGGCAAGCCTTTTTCATCAATTTTTAACAGCGCCAAATCGGATCTAGGATCCGCACCAACGACCGTAGCCAGGTACTCCCTGCGATCATTCAATCGGACAGTAATTTCATCGGCATCACCAATAACGTGATTATTGGTCAATATGTAGCCGTCACTGGATATAAAAAACCCGGATCCCATTGCTTCTGATTTTCGTCGGGGCTGATTGGGTTGGCCAAAAAAATCCCGAAATATATCTGGCGCCTGGCCCTGGGGAATCTGCTGACGACGACGTTCTGGAGCTTGATCTACAGCACGTATTTTCACTACAGCGGGGGAATTTGTCTCAATCAAGCGGGTAAAGTCTGGCAGATTCGCAAAGGCTGTAGGCAGGAAAACAACCATAAAGAACAGCGTGAACAAAACGCGACTAATCATTCGTGGGACTCCTAAAAACATATAAAACCATGAAGTGAAGCAGCTGATAACTGTTACATTTAACTGCAACATTAGCTATATAAGTTGGGGAATTATGAATTTGGGGGAAAATTCGCCAGACTCAACCCTCGCTCTAGCACTCTGGGTTGCAAGCGACTGTCTTTGCTCAACAGCAAAGAAACCGCCCGCACCACCAAACCGCCACCAAGAAGACCGACCACAGCCGCACCGACAGTAAAGACCTCACGATGGAACCAGTAGTCCACCAGACCAGCACTCGACATAAGTCCCAGCAGGGGCAATAAATAGATTAATAGAGAGCCCTTCACCACCACATCATCGGGAATGCCAATCTCTATGTCCTCACCAACCCGGTAGTGCGTTGTATCGGTGGCGCTCAGCAACACCCGGACTCTAGATGTTCGAGCCTGCACGCACGCAAGCAATCGTTGTCCGCAGCCTGCTCTCGCCGTACACGAACCACAGGTGGAGCGCTGCACACCCTCGACCCACAAATAGTGCGGTTCGACATCGACTATGGTTGTGGTTTCCTTAATCACCGAAAAGCATCCTTATTGTCAGGGACATACATCGTTACCGAACAGATCAGATTTGAATTAACAGATCAAATCTAGCAGATGAATCCAATCTACCGAAAGTGAGGGATCATTTTACTGAAGGACTAAGTAAAAAAACAAACCGGTTCTACTACCTACTTCTCTTATCCAGGGCTTATCCAACTTAGTAACGATGGTTAGTACTTATTGCTGAGCGTGCCTGAGCATCATTCGGTTCAAATAACTTTCAACTTGCCGGTGAGTCTCACTATCGACAGGCTCTTGAGCCATATTGCTTGTATCAAGTGATGCTGTATCGAGTAAACCTGCAGCCTGGCCCGACCGTTGACCTGCCAACGCTTGATTAATCGAATGAACAGGTGCCGTGCTCACCGTCCGGACATTGACATGGGGCAAGCTATATCCCGACGGTAATTGGAACTGAGGGCCGACACCATCAGGCTTTTTCAGCTCGGCATTCACCTCATTTGTCGCCTTACTCGCAAGCTGATTACTCGGCGTGTTAACAATATTTTCGGGGCCGAGTTGCAAGTACTGCACACCAAACACCGCTACCATCGCCACTGATGCCGCTATGGCTATTTTTGAGAACGTTCTGTTTGAGGAAGAACTCGCTTTGCGATATTCCGATTCCGAAACCCTTTTATCTTCTAAACTCGACACCAACAGCTCGGCCTCCAACTCAATGGCACTGGCTATTTGTGCAGATAAGTCGGGCGCAATTACCGGGCCTTCTGTGCCTATTACCGAACGGGCTAGATGATAACGGTGCCACGTCTGCCTTAATTCATCGTCTTCGGATAACATTTTTGTGGTGCGGAAAAGCTCGAACTCTGAGGCTTCGTTATCGACCATGGCCGAAACAATCTCTCTCACTTTGCTATCCGTTTTATCTGTCATAAATAATTACCCTGTACCCAAAAGTTTATAGCTTAAAAAGCACACTTTAAACGCTCATCAAAAACAACTGATCATGCCGCTGTTTTACGCTTTTAGAGCTTATTACCTTAGCTCCGCTTTACCTGAGCCCAACTTGCCGCCAATCCAATCATCACGAGCAAGTTTATCAGGCTCTTGTAAAAAATCAGACCGGGGGCATCCGAAAAGGTTCCGCTCAGCATCGTCAGGAAGAAAAATCCGCTTATTTTAGTCACAGCAGGCCACCTCCTAAAGCTTTAACCTGCTGATCAATCGCCTCTCGAGCCCGAAAAATACGCGAGCGAACCGTACCTACCGGGCACTCCATAATGGTGGCAATATCGTCATAGCTGAGACCTTCAAACTCACGCAAAGTCACTGCTGAACGGAGATCCTCTGGTAAGTTTTTTATGGCTTCATTGACCACCGCCTCTAGCTCGTCGCGGTAGATAATATTCTCTGGAGTATCCACATCCTTAAGCCGATCACTACCCGTGAAGTATTCAGCTTCCTCAGCATCAATATCACTCGCTGGGGGACGCCGACTTCTTGATACCAGATAGTTTTTTGCGGTATTTACGGCGATTCTATAGAGCCAGGTATAAAACTGGCTATCGCCACGAAAATTACCCATTGCCCGATAGGCCTTTATAAAAGCCTCCTGGACAATATCGTTAACCTCTTCCCGATCATTGATATAGCGAGAGACAATGGCCTGAATCTTGTACTGATACTTCAATACCAGCAGGTCGAAGGCTCGTTTATCCCCTTTTTTCACTCTCGCGACAAGCTGCTTATCTGTATCTTGAGGCTTGTCAGCTGACATCTACCATTCCCATCTTTTCCTTCTTAGTTCCCGTATTACTTTCCGCCTGACCCGTATTACTTCCCGCCTGAATCACCCCACCTACTTCGTCTCCGCAAATAAGACCCACTGACAGACCGTATTAATGAACTTTGGTTCGATATATATTTCAAAGGAATATGCCAAAGCACCTGCTTAAAAGCACTGCCTTATTTTGTGGAATGGCTTGCCGATTGGGTTTTCACGCGCCATATACTATCATGCTCGCCCTCGTTCGCAGTCACACACAGGCTCTCTGATTCCGGTGAAAAAAACCTACCACCATGACGTACTCATTATTGGCAGCGGTGCTGCCGGTATGTCCCTCGCGCTACGACTTGCACCCGAGCATCGCATCGCTATTCTTAGCAAAGATCAACTACGCACCGGTTCGACCTGGTTGGCTCAGGGTGGCATCGCAGCGGTACTCGATGAGGAAGACAGCATTGATGCTCACGTCACCGACACACTTAGGGCTGGAGCGGGTTTGTGTCATGACGATGTCGTGCGTACCACCTTAGAGCAAGGCCCCACCGCATTGCAGTGGCTGATCGATCAGGATGTCGAATTTACTAAAGACGGCGACAGCGATGATTTCCATCTGACGCAGGAGGGCGGTCACAGTCATCGACGCATACTCCACACGGCAGATGCTACTGGGCAAGCGGTATCGGGCACCCTGGCAAGCAGGGTTCAGGAAAAGTCCAATATCGAGGTCTTTGAGCATCATGTCGTCGTTGATCTCACCACCCAGGCAGACTCCGACTCCCGCAGCCTGCGCTGCAACGGCGCATATGTGCTGGATAAACTCCGCGATCGCGTCTGTCTGTTCCAGGCCAAAATCGTCGTCCTAGCCACTGGTGGAGCCAGTAAAGCCTACCTTTACACCAGTAATTCTGATGGCGCCAGCGGTGACTGCATCGCAGCCGCCTGGCGCCGGGGCTGCCGGGTGGCAAATATGGAGTTTAATCAATTTCATCCCACCTGCCTGTTTCATCCAGAGGCCAAATCATTTCTGGTGTCTGAAGCTTTGCGGGGCGAAGGCGCTCACCTGTTGTTGCCAGATGGCAGTCGATTTATGCACGACTTTCACCCCGACGCCGAACTCGCCCCCCGCGACATAGTCGCCAGGGCAATCGACCACGAGATGAAGCGTTTGGGGGCCGATTGCGTTTTTCTGGATATCAGCCACAAACCTGCGGAATTCATCAAAGCCCACTTTCCCACCGTTAGCGCCCAATGCCTGGAATTTGGCATCGACATTACCCAGCAGCCTATTCCAGTAGTGCCCGCAGCCCACTATACCTGCGGCGGAATTGTCACCGATATCGACGGTCACAGCGATTTAAAGAATCTCTATGCCATCGGTGAATGCGCGTTTACTGGCCTCCACGGTGCCAACCGTATGGCAAGCAACTCCTTACTGGAATGCCTCGTGTTTGCGCAGGCGGCGGCACAAAGTATCGACCAGGAAATTAGCTCAGTGCCCGTACCCAGCTACACCAAGGACTGGGATTCGTCCCGTGTCACCTATTCCGATGAAGATGTCGTTATCTCCCATAACTGGGATGAGCTTCGACGCTTTATGTGGGATTACGTAGGCATTGTCCGCACCCGCAAACGCCTTGAACGGGCCGAGCATCGAATTCGCCTGTTGAAGAGAGAAATTCAGGAGTACTACAGAAACTACAAGATCAGCCGAGATATTCTCGAATTACGTAATCTTGCTGTGGTAGCCGACCTCATTATCCGCTCAGCACTATTACGCAAAGAAAGTCGCGGACTGCATTACACTCTCGACCACCCAGAGCTATCTCAGGTCGCTAAAGACACTATTTTGGTACCAATGAATTTTGCGGGACAGGACATTATTGTTAGTAAAAAGTGAGCTGTCAGTAAAAAATGAACTGTTAGTAAGAAATAAGTTGTTAATAAAAATTAGCTCGCTCGAAAGAACTAGCACCATCACCGGGTCTGCACCAACCTCACCACTGCCAGTAGGCGACGATAATCGTCATTGCTAAGCATCGTAGGAAATACCGATAAACGTCGATACCGATGCAGATAAGAACGCTGGAAGTAGTTATCACCCGGTTGGCAATAGGCCAACATAATCAAGCGCTGACTAAAATACTCGACCCGGCAACCCAGGGGTTTAGCTATCGTTGTCCCCTCTTGCGGATTCTGCTCAAGATCCCCTCCCGACGCAGATCCAGATCCAGACGACGAGTAATTAATTGAAACCGTCTGCGCGTCAGTATCGATAGTCAAACTTTTAAACTCGGGTTTGTCCCTCGATTGCAGAACCAGGCCCACGGCAAGCAAACTTAACAAACCGTAGAGCGCTAATCTTACCGGAAGTGCTAGCGGCAACAGGAACAACAACACCACAGTAATAAAGACCGTCATACCCTGTAAGCGCCAGAGCATGACCGTGGGCGAAGTTTTTAACTCAAGATGCCGGATCACGGCTAGCCAAAACAATATCGACAATTTGACGAATGTGCGCATCCTCCGGCACCTTGCTGCGCAACAACCAGGAAAATAAATCCTGATCCTCACAGTCGAGCAATTGCTCATAACGCCGCTGATCATCCGGAGTCAATTGTGAATACACATTTTCTGCAAAAGGCTGCAATATCAAATCCAGCTCAAGCATGCCTCGACGGCTGGCCCAAAGCAGGCGATTCTTATCCATTGGTATAATCTAATTTCTACGGCCCTGAATTATAATAGAATGCACCCTTCGCCACCCCCTAACGATGAGCTTATTTCGCAATCACTTATTTCGATGGTCTGCCTCGATAATCTAGCTCGGCGAGCTCATTTAGGAACCTGTCTTAACAATCTAACGTAAAGTATAAGTGCCTAATTTATAGTTCACCTTGTGCACAAGCCACCTCGATTAACGCAACCTGGGCTACACCTTAATTATAGATAACGGCTATGAATAACTCTTATGAATAACTGGCAGAAATTTCTCGAACAACGTGGTGCCCAATGGGTAAATGACGAAGGAGGCAGCGGGCATGCGGCCTCCTTTGGAGAATCACCGGCCGATTATGGCAATCTGAGCAACACCCTTTGCGACCTCGGCAACCTGGGCATACTCTCCGCCACTGGGCCTGACTCGCGGAAGTTTCTACAGGGCCAAACCACCTGCGATGTACTCGACCTGGCACCGGGAAACTCAAGGCCGGGGGCCATATGCAACCCCAAAGGCAGGATGCTTACCTCCTTCCAGGCTTATGTCGAAACCGAAGAACAGCTATTGCTTTCGATGGATAAAGCTCTCATCAAGCCGACACTGGCAAGCATCGAAAAATATGCTGCATTCTTTAAAACCAGCCTTACCGACAACAGCGATCAATATCGCTTGTTCGGCATCAGCGGGCCAGCTATCAAAAAAACCCTGCTCAAACTATTCTCCTCCATACCCACCGCCAACACCTTTGTGAGCGATAGCGCAGGCACCCTGTTGAGCTGTCTAAATGGCGAACTATTTATCATCATCAGCAAAGCCGACAAAGCTCAGGCAGTCTGGGAGCAATTGACCCCAGACTTACAAGCCGTTGGTCTACCCTGGTGGCAACTACAGCTAATAAGCGCTGGTCTCGCCTCGGTCAGTGCAGCACTGAGCGAGCAACTCGTGCCGCAAATGCTAAACCTGCAAGCCACTGGCGCGATCAGTTTCAGCAAGGGCTGCTACACCGGCCAGGAAGTGGTCGCCAGAATGCAGTACCTGGGCAAACTCAAGCGCCGCACCTACCGGCTAACCGTGACGCCGATATCCACAGCAAACCCCGCTCTCATCCCCGCCCCCGGCACTGACATTACTGACACAGAAGGCAAATTACTTGGCACCATCGTAGAAGCTGCACCCTCTGACATCAGGAGTTTTGCGATGCTTGCGGTATTACGAGAACGCGCCCTTGAGCAAAGCGAGCTAGTCATTGCCGGGCAGACCGTTGCCGTAAACTTCAACGATTTACCCTATGAGTTGGCCGAGCAGTGATCTCATGGTTGGGACAATATCAGGAAATATTTGCCTGGCTGGCGCTTATATCGCTACTGACATTTGTTATCAGCCTCTTGTCCCTGCCCTGGTTGGTAGCACGAATTCCCGACGATTATTTCCTGTACAACAAGCGCCACTCGGCGGAGCTTAAAAAGAACCATCCTATCATCAGAGTCGTCCTCTTAATTGGCAAAAACACCCTCGGCGTGATCTTACTAGTCGGCGGGATTATTATGCTATTTATTCCCGGGCAAGGATTATTGACCATCGCCATGGGCATGTTACTGATGGATTACCCCGGTAAATTCAAACTGGAACAGCGCCTGGCCCAAAACGAAAAGGTACTCCATGGCCTCAACTGGCTGCGCGCTCGGGGCCATGCTCCACCCCTAAAAGTCGACCGAGAGTAACTCTACCTTGTAGCCGTCCGGGTCTTCCACAAACGCCAAAACCGTACTGCCATGCAGCATCGGCCCCGGCTCTCTCACCACGCTGCCGCCTTTTTCACGAACCCGCTCGCAAGTCACATAAACATCTTCCACGCCAATGGCGATATGTCCGTAAGCCGTCCCAAGATCGTACTCCGAGGTATCCCAATTATGAGTCAGCTCCAACACGGTATTCTCCTTCTCAGAGCCATAGCCCAAAAAAGCTAAAGTAAATTTACCTCCTGGGAAATCCGTTTTGCGCAACAACTGCATACCCAATTGTTCAGTATAAAAAGCAATGGACTTGTCAAGATCGGCTACCCGTAACATCGTGTGCAACAGTTTCATGATTTCCTCGTTTATAGTATTCGCAACCAGAAGCAAAGCAGTGATCTGGGCAATAGGTGGATTGTAATTATGATAGTGGTCGAATATTACCACTCACCAGGGGGAGGGGCGTAGTAGTCCGAGGCCGAGAGCCGATATTTCATTCCGCGTGCACTGTCGCCATTAAAAGTGCCCTACTCTAAACACTTCATTTAAGCTGGTTGGCTTTCAGCGCCGAAGAAAATATGATGCCTCACACCCAATAACCACACATCATCAATTAATCATCAACAGGGAACACCCCATGAGTAAGCAAGAACTTAAATTCTGCACCACAGAACTGGACGGACGCATTCTGATCGTCACGATAAACCGCCCCGACGTTATGAACTCCCTGCATTCACCCGGTAATGCTGAAATGGAGCAAGTGTTCAACCAGTTTGCCGAAGACCCCGAGCAGTGGATCGCCATTATCACCGGTGCCGGGGATCGCGCCTTTAGCGCCGGGAATGACCTGAAATACCAGGCTGGCGGCGGCAAAATGGTGCCCTCAAAAACCGGCTTTGCTGGCCTTACTTCCCGCTATGATCTAAACAAACCTGTTATCGCGGCGGTCAATGGCGTTGCCATGGGTGGTGGCTTTGAAATCGCTCTGGCCTGCGACTTGATCATCGCCTCGGACAATGCTGTTTTTGCACTACCAGAACCCCGGGTTGGCCTGGCCGCTCTGGCGGGTGGCTTACACCGCCTGCCTCGCCAAATTGGCCTCAAGCAAGCCATGGGTATGATTTTGACCGGACGAAGAGTCAGCTCAGCAGAAGGTGTAGACCTCGGTTTTGTGAACGAAGTGGTTCCTCAGGCAGAATTAATGGCCGCAGCCCGACGCTGGGCAGCGCTTATTCTGGAATGCTCGCCACTCTCGATTCGCGCCAGCAAAGCTGCGGTAATGAATGGCCTTGATGACGCTAATCTACAAGAGGCCATGAATCAAAAGCTCGACGCCGTGCGCACCCTGTTTAAAAGTGAAGATTTTGTCGAAGGCCCCAAGGCTTTTGCCGAAAAACGCAAGCCAGACTGGAAAGGCCGCTAGCTTTTGGTGGCCACTAAATGGCACAATAGCCGCCCGCGAGGCCTCGCCTCTCGGATCGCTATTTGCACTACTTCTACCACGCCTCCGTAGCTCAGCTGGATAGAGTAACCGGCTTCGAACCGGTTGGTCGGGAGTTCGAATCTCTCCGGGGGCGCCATCTTTTATTTGCACTGCCCTGTCAAAACCGTAGCTGTCTCACTCGTAACGGTCTAATTGCACCCCTCTAGTCTCAGCATCCTCTTCACTGCTACCTGACGGTTGCTCCATAGTCACACCTGGTTAACAATATATCTCCATCACCCTAAGCTAAGTGATGGATTTATAGATTCCCACCTCTCGATCTACGAGATCACGATATGCGCAAGCAAAACCGGCAGACTAAGCGCGGGCCGGGGTCTTCTTACCTAAATATTGCCCACGCATCCCTGGAATATCGTCTGCTAGGCCCGACTCCCGATCAGGCACCCACCATCATATTGATGCACGAGGGTCTGGGCTGTGTCGCCCTATGGAAGGATTTCCCCGAGCGCCTGGCTGCGCTGACTAGTTGTGGCGTGTTTGTCTATTCTCGGCGAGGCTACGGTCAATCTTCGACTTATCCGCCGCCCTGGTCTACCTGTTATATGCATGATGAAGCGAGCATCCTCGATGAGGTGCTAAACCACCTGAAGATCCAGTCAGGCATTATTTGCGGTCATTCAGATGGCGCATCCATCGCCGCTATTTTTCAGGGAACATACGCCCATCCAAAGATTCACGGTCTGGTATTGATCGCGCCTCACTTTTTCGCTGAAGAGATCGGCCTCAAGGCCATTCATTCGGTAGTTAATGATTTTCACAACGGTGAATTGCGCGAACGGCTTGAGGCCTATCACGAGGACAACGTTGAGAACGCTTTCCTGGGCTGGAGCGGTGCCTGGTTGCATAAAGAGTTTGTCAGCTGGAATATCGAGGCGAAGCTAGCCAATATTCCCGTGCCAATATTAGCCATTCAGGGTGAACAGGACCCCTACGGCTCAGTCGATCAGGTCAATGTGATACGAGGCAAAGCCGCCGGTAAGGTCGATATCACCTTACTTCCAGATTGTGGCCACGCTCCTCATATCGAAGAGGCTGACAGGGTTTTAAAGGAAATCGGCCGATTCGTCACGGCGACCCTAAAAAGCTGAATTAAACCTGCTATTCTCTTGCCTACATATAAACACTCACCCGCTTGTACACTCAACATGACGCCAATCGACTTCCGCACCGAAGCAAAAAATTACCGCCACTGGCGAATCGAAACCGAGGGCTCCGTGGCTCGGCTGATCATGGATGTTAATGAAACTGGCGGCTTGTTTCCCGGCTATGCGCTGAAGCTCAACTCCTATGATTTGGGTGTCGATATTGAGTTGTACGATGCCATCCAACGACTCCGATTCGAGCATCCCGAAGTCCGGGTGGTAATTCTGGAGTCGGGCAAAGATCAGGTATTTTGTGCAGGCGCCAACATTCGCATGCTCGCCTCTGCCAGCCATGTTCACAAGGTCAACTTCTGCAAGTTCACCAATGAAACCCGCAATGCCATGGAAGATGCCACGGAGCATTCGGGGCAAACCTACATCACTGCTATCAAAGGCACCTGCGCGGGCGGCGGCTATGAACTGGCCCTGGCGACGGACTATATTATCCTCGCCGATGACGGCTCTTCATCGGTGGCGCTGCCCGAAGTCCCGCTCTTAGCGGTATTACCCGGCACTGGCGGACTCACTCGCGTAACCGACAAGCGCAACGTTCGGCGCGACCTAGCCGATGTTTTTTGTACCATTGAAGAAGGCGTCAAAGGTCAGCGAGCCTTAAAGTGGCGTCTGGTAGATGAACTGGTAGCGCCCTCTGGGTTTGAACAAGCCATTGCTACAAAAGTCGCCGAATTAAGTGCTAGTAATCCGGACAAAACAGATCAGACAAACCAGCCGAATAAACGCGGCATCTCACTCAGTCTCCTTAAACGAGATATCAGCGATACAGAAATCCGCTACTCAACGCTGAGTGTCACCCTGGATCGAGACAAGCAGGTGGTGACCATCAATTTAC
Organism: Porticoccaceae bacterium; assembly: GCA_019090225.1. Lineage (GTDB taxonomy): Bacteria > Pseudomonadota > Gammaproteobacteria > Pseudomonadales > Porticoccaceae > HB2-32-21. The sequence continues at coordinate 8,005 of JAHRWI010000203.1, read as the reverse complement.
TGGGGCCACTGGACAAGGATGAACTATCGCTGGAATTATTGGCCGACCAGGCTGAGCAATTCTGGTTATTGCGATTATGCAGAGAACTTGATGATGCTATCTTGCATCTGCGTTTCAACGAGCCGGAGCTTGGCACCCTGGTATTTAAATCCAGCGGTAACATCGAACAAGTGCTCAAGTACGATAGCTTTATCCGCGAGCATCTCGATAACTGGCTGGTGCGCGAAATAAGCCTGTACTGGAAACGCACCCTGAAACGTATCGACCTGACCTCGCGATCACTCATCACCTTAATTGAGCAAGGCAGTTGCTTCGGGGGCTTACTCAGTGAACTTATCTTTAGTGCAGATCGCGCCTACATGCTTGAGGGGCAATACGAAGATGACGAACGCCCACCCGCCACGCTAGTTGTAACTGAATCCAATTTCGATTTATACCCTATGAGTAATGGGATTAGCCGTTTGAGTACGCGCTTTTATGGTCAGCTGGATGACCTGGAATCTATCAAAGCAACAATGAATCAACCCCTGGACGCCGAACAATGCGACGCTCTGGGCCTGGTCACCTTTATCTATGACGATCTCGACTGGGATGACGAGGTGAGGATTTTCCTGGAAGAACGCAGCAGCTTCTCCCCAGATTCTCTGGTCGGTATGGAAGCAAATTTGCGTTTCGCCGGGCCTGAGACTATGGAAACAAAAATATTTGGCCGCTTGACGGCCTGGCAGAACTGGATATTCCAACGTCCCAGCGCGGCCGGTGAAGATGGCGCACTGAAGCGCTACGGAAGCGGTAAAAAAGGCCAGTACGACTCGACTAGAATCTAAAAACAAAGTCTAAAAACAGACTCAACAAATAGAGGTTATATTGATGTCCAGCGAAGCCATTAGTTACGACACGCTGATTCCCAATAACGTCGATTTGTCGTCTGATCGGCGGGTCTTAAAAGCCCTGGAGCAATGGCACCCCAAGTACATCGACTGGTGGAAGACCATGGGCCCCGAAGGCTTTCAGGAAGCTTCGGTTTATTTGCGCACGGCGGTGAGTGTTGAAACCGTTGGCTGGGCAAAATTCGACTATGTAAAAATGCCCGATTATCGCTGGGGTATTCTACTCGCGCCTCAGGAAGAAGGACGAAAAATACCCTTCGGAGAACACAAAGGCGAAGACGTCTGGCAGGAAGTGCCCGGAGAATATCGCGCCATGTTGCGCCGCCTGCTGGTAATCCAGGGCGATACTGAACCCGCATCGGTAGAGCAACAACGGTTTTTGGGTGCCACAGCGCCGTCTTTATATGACCTGCGCAATGTCTTCCAGGTTAACGTTGAAGAAGGCCGACACCTTTGGGCCATTGTCTATTTACTGCAAAAATATTTTGGCCGCGATGGCCGGGAAGAAGCCCAGGAACTACTGCGCAGGCGCTCCGGTGACCCGGATGTGCCGCGAATGCTCGGCGCGTTCAACGAACAAACGCCCGACTGGTTATCATTTTTTATGTTTGCTTTTTTTACCGACAGGGATGGCAAAATGCAACTGGAGAGCCTGGCCCAATCCGGCTTTGACCCTCTGGCCCGCACCTGCCGTTTTATGCTCACCGAAGAAGCCCACCATATGTTTGTCGGCGAAAGCGGTGTGGGTAGAATTATTCAGCGCACCTGTGGTGCCATGACCGATGCGGGTATCGATGATCCTTTCGATATCGAAGCGGTTCGCCAGCTTGGCGTTATCGACCTCCCCACTATTCAGAAAAAAGCCAACCTGCATTATTCACTTTCCCTCGACCTGTTCGGCTCCGAAGTATCGACCAATGCTGCAAATTTTTACAACGCCAGCCTCAAAGGCCGGTTCAAAGAAACCAAAATCAACGATGATCACAAACTTATCAAAGCCACCTATCCGGTATTAAAAATGATCGATGGAAAATTCAAATTTGTCGATGAACCCGCTCTGACCGCACTGAATATGCGTTTGCGAGACAGTTATGTGGACGACTGCGCCAAAGGTATCAAGCGCTGGAATAAGATCATCGAGAATAAAAACATCGCATTTACGCTAAGCCTGCCTCATACCGCATTTAACCGAAAGATAGGTGAATTCAGTAATTTCTCCGTCACACCCGTTGGGGAAATTCTCGACACAAAGCAATGGCAGAGTTTGCATACAGACTTCCTGCCCGACACAGAAGATGGCGAATTTATCGCCTCGCTGATGAAACCAGAAACTCAGGCGGGGAAATATGCCAACTGGATTGCGCCACCGAAATCCGGCATCGATAATCGCGAAGGTGATTTCGAATATGTGCGTTTGAGTTGAGCCATAATCTGGCCTTAAGCGATAACTGGACTCCCTCGGTCGAAATAATAGAAACACCCTTAGTCACAGGCAGCGCGGGCTTTATTAGCTCTACACTTATTCGCTTTCTGATCAATAAACATTTTATTTCTTAATGACCTGGCTGCCTCATTGCATCAATAAACCACTTATTTTACAGGCCGAAACGGCGGTTCCTGATCATGCTCAGGCATTTTGGCAAATAGCGCCTTGAACAAGTATTTCGGCTTGAGCAGCGATTCCGGCGGCTCCACCAGACTAAAAACCTTGATAAAAGCCACGCTAAACTCGTCATCGGTAGCGGACAAGGCAAAAAACTTACCGTTTAGCCATTTGATCAGACCGTAGCCTCTGGGCCGTTGACCGCGAGTTTGTGGATAGCGAAAATCTTCCACGGTAGTGCCATCCCAGGCGGCATCAATAAATTTCGCCGCGCCTTTAAAAAACGGCTGGGCCACCTTATCTAAACGGCCATTGTCAAAACCGCTGCCTTCAAGGCACTGCCTTAAACAAGCGTCCAGGTGCTCTGCCACTTTAGCCGCCACCGTCATACCCTGAGCGTAAACCGGGTTGAAGCTACACATCGCATCGCCCAGCACAACGAGTCTTTTAGGGAAACGCTGCAAGCGCTCGTAATGGCGGCGTAAATAGGAGGCATAGCGATATTCTTTTGCCTCACCGATGGGTTGGAGGTCTTTTATTTCATCATAAATACTGCTGGTGGGTAGCGCTTTCATATAAGCGAGAAAACCCGGCCAATCTGTGGGTGCATAATCTTTATGGAAACCTTGCGCGGTGACTAAATAACGACCACCCTCTTTATGTAAAATACCGCCAATACGGGTGTCCTTAGGAATGTCCTTCTGAGCAACATACAGTAAGCTCCAGTCACGCTGATTATTCTGCGGCTCGGCCACTTCAAAGGTGGTGTAGCCTATATCGATACCAATCGTACTGCGTTCTGGCGGTGTAAAACCCATAGGCTCAATCCAGCTGGTGGCTTTGGAATTACGACCGCTAACATCAGCGACAAAATCTGCCGCAACGGTCTCTCCGCTTTGCTCCAGGATGACCCCGGTCACAGCTATGTTCGAATCGTTGCTGGTAGGGCCTGCCCCGCGAGCTTCGCGAGTGCTGTGGGTGGAGCCTGCCCCGTGAGTATCGCGAGTGCTGTGGGTAGAGCCTGCCCCATGAGCTTGGCGAATGCTGTGGGTATAGCCGCTAACAGGTGTCGCAACGCACAACTCAACATTGGCAATTGCCACCGTGTGTTTGCGCACCACAGCTTCCAAAAGCGGACGCGACATCACATAAGTCCCCAGGCCACTCTCAATGCGAGGGTTCCAGCGCGCACCAAGATATGTCCGCCAGCTCAGCATTGGGTCGCCATATTCGGCGCCCGCCGCTACCAGGTCATTGTGGAGATCAGGAAAATACTTGCGCACCACATCAGAACCCCCCGCCGCCAGGGTATGAATATGGTTACCCTGGGGTACGCCCTTGCGCGGCACTGGTTCATCCGGCGGGGTATCGGCTTCAAAAATAGTGACGCGCTCGAAATAATCAGATAACACCCGTGCTGTTAATAAGCCTGCCATGCTGCCGCCGATCACGATGGCGTGTTCGCCCAGGGACCCTTGTTTGATTAACTTCTGGCTCTCGGACATATCGATTGTTTCCCTGAATTTTTATTCGTTTTTTGTTAGTGATTGCTTGTTTATAACGTGGCAATTACTCAAAACCAGTGAACACTAAGTACTACGCTGAGCCGGTGGCGATTTATCGTAAACCGGCTTTTTAGCAAAAAGTGCTTTGAGCAAATACTTGGGTTTTAATACCGATGATGGGGGCTCCATTAAATGAAACACTTTGCTAAAGGCCACGGCAAATTCAGGGTCGGTAGCTGACAGGGCGAAGAATTTACTATTAAGCCATTTCGCCACTGCAAAACCTTTCGGGCGATCACCCCGCGTTTGTGGATAGCGGAAATCCTCCACCGTTACACCATCCCAGGCGGCATCGATAAACTTTGCCGCGCCTGCGAAAAAGGATTGGGCAAGATTATCCATATTCCCGTTCTCAACGCATTTCAGTAAACAAACATCGAGATATTCTGCTTCTTTTGCCGCAACTGTCATTCCCTGACCATAGATTGGATTAAAACTGCACATAGCATCACCCAGTACTACCAGGCCAGCAGGGAAATCCGACAGCTGTTCGTAATGACGACGCAAATAGGAGGCATAGCGATATTCCTTCGCCTCACCTATTGGCTGCAGATCTTTTATCTCCTCATAAATATCCGGGTAAGGCAGACCTTTGAGAAAAGCCAAAAACCCCGCCCAGTCTGTCGGTGGGTAGTCTTTGTGGTTACCCGCTGCGGTCACCAGATAGCGACCACCTTCAATACAAAAAAGCCCCGCACCACGGGTTTCGTCAGGGATGCTGCCCGGCGTGGTAAAAACAAAACTCCAGTCTCGTTCTTTATCCGGTGGCCCCTGCATCTCAAAGGTGACATAGCCCACATCGATGCCAATGGTGGTTCGCTGTGGCCGGGCATAGCCCAGCTGTTCAATCCAGGTCGAGGCTTTTGAGTTTCGCCCGCTAACATCAGCGACAAAATCTGCCGCTATGGATTCACCTCCTTCTTCCAGAGTAACGCCAGTGACCACTGTTTTGGTCGCGTTAGTGGTAGAACTTGCTTCGCGAGTGCTGTGGGTAGGGCCTGCCCCATGAGCATCACGAGTGCTGTGGGCATAAGCGCTAACGGACGTTGCGACCCGCAACTCGACATTGGGAATCGCTAAGGTATGTTTGCGCACGGTTGCTTCCAGCAAGGGACGCGACATCACATATTGATTGATACCGCTCTCTATACGTGGTGACCAACGTCCACCGACGAACATCCGAACGTCGGTCATGGCATCGCCGTATTCAACACCAGCGGCCAGCAAGTCCTCATGGATGTCCGGAAAAAACTTGGTAATAACCGCCCCGCCGCCCGCCAGCAGCCCGTGCACATGGCTACCCTGGGGCACGCCCTTACGTGGCACGGCTTCATCCGGTGGGGTGTCGGCCTCAAAAATAGTTACGCGCTCGAAATAATCGGACAGTACTCGCGCGGTGAGTAAACCGGCGATACTACCGCCGATCACAATGGCGTGTTCACCTAAGGTGGTTTTATTATTCACTTGCTGCTTAGCAGACATACTGACAATCTCCCTGAGAATATTTTTATTTTTCGGGTACTTCCTAAACCCCGCCTTTGTGTATCGCTTATGCTATCCAGACATCGCGTCGGGACATGGTACCTTTTAATCTTATTTAGCAGTCTCCTGTAGCAATGTCGTCCAGCAACGTAGTCAAACTACGCACCCAAACATTGTCATTTAAAGACTCCGCAGGCACTCTAACATGATCAGAATATCGGGCAATAATAGATAAGGGTCTTAGTCACCGGGTCTCGTTCACAGGGTCTTGTTCACCGGCTAATATCCATCGCCAGCTCGGCTTGTTAAACTTTCATCCACTAGCCAGCGGCATAACATTTTTAAGTTGCTGGTGTTAATAAAAACGTATCGCAAATAAAGGACGCACGAATGAAAATCGAAACCCAGGCAATTCACGCAGGCTTTAATGATGACCCAGCTACCAATGCGGTCGCGGTGCCCATCTATCAAACTACCTCTTACAGCTTTCGCGATACTCAGCATGGTGCTGACCTGTTTGACCTGAAAGAGCCGGGCTATATCTATTCACGAATTATGAACCCCACCAATGATGTGCTGGAAAAACGCCTTGCAGAAATGGAAGGTGGCGTTGGCGCGCTGTGTATGGCCTCGGGTATGGCAGCCATTACTGCGACCATCAATACTCTGGCTGCTACCGGCGACAATATCGTTAGCGTCAGCCAGCTTTATGGGGGTTCTTACAATCTCTTCGCCCATACCCTGCCACAACAGGGTATTGAGGCACGCATGGCCTCCGGGGATGATATTCCCGCATTGGAGGCTTTGATTGATGACCGGACGCGAGCTATTTTTTGCGAGTCCATCGGTAACCCAGCGGGCAATATTGTCGATATAAAAGCGCTATCGGATATGGCCCATAAACACGGCGTACCCGTGGTGGTGGATAACACCGTAGCGACACCCTACCTGTGCCGCCCCTTCGAACACGGTGCAGATATCATCGTCCATTCTTTAACCAAATACATCGGCGGCCACGGCACCACTGTGGGCGGGATTATTATTGATTCTGGCACCTTCCCTTGGGCGGGCAATCCGCGCTTTCGCCAATTCAACGAGCCAGACCCTTCCTACCACGGTGTGATCTACACTGAATCCTTTGGCCCTGCCGCCTTTATTGGCCGTGCCCGCGTGGTGCCACTTCGCAATATGGGTGCTGCGCTAGCGCCTTTTAATGCCTTTTTAGGATTACAGGGTTTGGAGACGCTGGCCTTACGTATGGATCGTCATGTTGAGAACTCCCAGCAAGTGGCTGAGTATCTCGACAAGCATCCGCAGATCGAGTGGGTCAATTACGCGGGCCTGGCTAGCAGCCCCTACCACGAACTAGCCCAGCGTATGACCAGCGGCAAACCCTCGGCTATTTTAAGTTTTGGTATTGCGGGCGGTGCCGAAGCCGGGGCGAAATTTATTGATGCTCTTCAGTTGATCAAACGGCTGGTGAATATCGGTGATGCCAAAAGTCTGGCCTGTCATCCGGCCAGTACCACTCACCGGCAGTTGAATCCGGAAGAGTTAGCCACTGCAGGTGTCAGCGAGGATCTAGTCCGGCTGTCCATCGGTATTGAGCATGTGGACGATATTATTGAGGATGTCGAACAGGCCTTGTCACAGGCAAAATAAAAATAGTTTTTTCGTTTGCCTGTGACAAGGCTTGCGATTTAAATATTACTTTTATTTAAGTTAATTTAAGCGACCGGGGACAACAAGCCTCAACACTAGGCCGCCGAACTAACCACCATCGGCGGCGGGCTTTCGGGGTTTCTCGGTGCCGCCAGCCAAAGCATAATCGGCCCGAAGATCGCCATAGCGGCTGCAGCGATCAGCATGAGCTGGTAACCACCAGATATATCAAACAAGTAGCCACCGAGCCATGAACCGGTCGCACCGCCCATAGCCGCAAACATCGACAGCGTACCGAAAATGCTAGGGAAGCGTGGACCCGCGAATAGATCCCGGGTAACGGAGGGAATAATCGGCGCGTTAGCTGAGTAACCTACGCCCAACAGTACCGCGAATAACACAGGTAAAAACAAGCCGGGTACCGAGCCAACAAAGGACAGCACGATGACAGACAGCAGGGTGCAGGTGAGTCCGAAGGTGTAAGTTAGCTCCCGGCCAATACGGTCAGATAAAGCCCCCCAGACAATTTTTCCGGGGATACTGGCAACGCCGATGATACCGACAACAATAGAGCCAAGGGTTTTGGCGACTCCGTGATCCACCATAAAGGCAAATTGATGCAGGATCAGTAGTTGCGACAAACAGCCTCCGGTAAAAAATGCCAGCACACAAAAACGAAAGCTCCGTGAGCGAACCGCTGTGGCCACGGTCCAGCTTGCCTGGTTTTCAATATCATTGATCGAGCTTTTATTCACTGAGCCAGACTCTGGCTCTGACCGTTCTTCAGCGGTAGGCAGGCGTAA
>JAHRWI010000202.1 GCA_019090225.1 Porticoccaceae bacterium | reverse complement strand
TACCTGCCGCCGGGTCACCCCCTGACCTTGAATGACCTGGAGCTGGATATCGATGCCCTTAAAATACGCATCGCCGCAACAGTGAGTGATTCAAGTGATGGAGCAAAGCCATGAAGCGAGTTAGCGTAGATATTGGCGGTACCTTCACCGATTGTTTTTTGGTCTTTGACGGTAAGCGTGCAGAAGGTAAGGCACTCACTACCCACCATAATTTGGCCTCCGGTTTTATGGGTGCGCTGGAAGATGCCTGCGGGCAACTGGATTTAAGTGTCAAAGAGACCCTGTCCTCGGTTGATGCGGTGCGTTATGCAACGACTCTGGGCACCAACGCCTTGATCGAGCGCAAAGGCCCGGAGGTTGGTTTGTTGACCACATCCGGCTTTGAGTTTTCTGTACCGCTGATGCGGGCTCGCGGATACGGCGATGGTCTCAGCGACAGAGAACAACAGGATTTGCCCGCTGCCTGCCGACCAGAACCCATAGTGCCGCGCTCGATGATTGAAGGTATTGATGAGCGAGTCGATTACAAAGGCGAAGTGGTTTTTGATGTCGATGAAGATAACGTCCGCAACGCGGTGCGGCATCTCGTTGATCGCGGTGCCCAGGCTTTTGTGGTGTCCCTGATCAATGCGGTGGTTAATCCAGAAAACGAAAAGAAGGTCGAGCGCATTATTCTCGACGAATATCCGAGCCATTTGCTCGGCGCGATTCCGATTATTCTGTCCCATCGGGTAGCGGGTCGTAAGGGCGAATATGCCCGTACCATGTCGGCCATCCTCGATGCCTACCTCCATGATCAGATGTATCACGGCCTGGCCAGCCTCGAAAGCGTGCTGCGCCAGAACAATTACAAGCGACCGATGCTGGTGGTGCATAACTCCTGTGGTATGGCGCAAATGAGTTCCACTCACTCATTGCAGACCATTCATTCTGGACCAGTAGCAGGGCTTGAAGGTACCGAAAGTCTGGCTAAACAGTTCGGCCAATCCAACATGATTGCCACCGATATGGGCGGCACCAGTTTCGATATTGGCCTGGTCACCAGCGATGGCGTTAAATTCTATGATTTCAACCCAGTCATTGACCGCTGGTTGATCAGCACGCCGATGAGTTATCTGCATACTCTGGGCGCGGGGGGCGGCTCCATCGCCCGCTATGATCGACTCTGGGGCGCGGTAGAAGTGGGGCCAGAAAGCGCTGGCTCCGATCCCGGCCCGGCCTGTTATGGTCGCGGCGGCAAGGTGCCTACCACCACCGATGCCAACCTGGTACTCGGTTATCTCGACGAGCTTAATTACGCCGGTGGCAGTATCAAGCTCAGCAAGCGCCGCGCTGAGCGCGCCATTCGTGACCATATTTGCGAACACACTGGCACCAATGTCGAAGAAGCGGCGCTGGCGATTCGTCGCAAGGTCGATGCCAATATGGCCGACGCGATCTTTAAAGAAGTGGCGGTCAAAGGTTACGACCCCCGCGACTTTACTCTGCTGTCCTACGGCGGTGGCGGGCCACTTCATGCCTGTGGTTATGCCGGCAAAATTGGTGTTTCCCGGATTCTGATCCCACCCTTTAGTGCGGTATTTTCCGCCCTGGGTGCGGGCAGTATGGATCAGCTTCATATCCACGAGCGTTCTCTCTACCTGATGCTCTACGATTCGCTGGAACGGAAGGTGCTTGACGATTTTACTGAGTTTAATGCCACCGTTGTGGATCTCGAAAAACTCGGTCGCGAAGATTTGCTACGTCAGGGCGTTGATGAAAAAGATATTAAATCCCGTGTCGAGCTGGATATGCGCTACGGTAATCAGTTGGCACAAACAGCGGTCATCAGCCCGGTCAGCCGCATTGAATCCGATCAGGATGTGATGACGCTGCTGGACCTATTCAGCACCAACTACGAAAAACGCTTTGGTCAGGGCAGTGCTGCGCCGGAAGCGGGCATTCGGGTTAACGTTATTCGGGTGGTGTCTTTTGTTGAACACGAAGCGGTGAAACTGGAAACCAGTAGCGCTAGCAATGACACCGTTGTGCAGCCGACCTCCAGTCGTGATTGTTGGTTTGATGGCACGGACGGCATTGTGGCTACCAGCGTTTATGACATTGCGGACATTGGCGAGGGCGTCAGTATCGACGGGCCCGCGCTGGTAGAAACCCCCCACACCACTTATCTCGTTTATCCCGATTGGTCGTTGACCATGGGCAAGCAGGGCTCGGCCTGGCTTGAACAGCACAGCGTCAATTGAGAGGAGAACAGACATGAATAAAGCACAAGCACCAACCGACCGTAGCCTGATAGAACAGTTTCTCGATGATAACGTGCTCTTTCTTGGGCCAGACCCCGAGATCATGCGTGACCACAGTGTCTCCACACCCTTCCCGAACGAAGTGGCTGCCGTGGAAGCCTGGCAAGACCGTTCAGATGATATCAATCTGATCCGCAACCGCCTGCAAACCGCGTGCAACGAATCTTTCGATATGGTCGAACAAATGGGTGCCGCACCGGGAGCTAAGTGGGGCGATTTGATCGCCGGTATCTTTTCCTGCCAGGGTGATCTGGCCCTGTCTAGCGCTGGCGGCGTGCTGATATTTTCAGTGCTGGCTCAGCATCCGCAAAAATTTATGCTCAAATACTGGAAAGATGACCCCACCGTGGGTATTCGCGAAGGCGACATCTTTATGCACAACGATGCCCGCTACGGCAATATTCACAACACCGACCAAAGCCTGTCTATTCCGGTATTTCATGACGGCGAGCTGGTTTGTATTGTCGGTTCCATCGTTCATGAAGGTGAGAACGGTGCCTGTGAACCTGGCGGCATGCCCGGCGGAGCAGAAAGCCCCTACGACGAAGGCTTGAAAATGCCACCCCTCAAGGTGGGCGAGAACTTCGAGTTTCGTAAAGACCTGCTAACCTTTTTACAGAACTCCGTGCGCGAACCCAAGCTGCAAATGGAAGGTATGAAATCCAAGCTTCACGCCTGCCTGCGTATTAAAAAGCGCGTCGAGGAAATTATCGTTGATTATGGTGTGGGTGCCTTCCTGGCAACAGTTCGTTGCACCCTGAGCGATACCGAGGCGGAAGTTCGGCGCCGCCTGCAAACCTGGCCGGATGGAAAAGTCTGCTCGAATGTTTTTGCCGACAGCACCTTGCGCGAAAATGTACTAATCAAAATTCGCTGTGAAGTCACCAAAAACGATGACGAGATGATTATCGACCTGCGGGGTTCGTCACCCGAGTTTCTGAATCGGGCCAATAATACTGTTCTGGCATCCATGAAAGGCATGTTGGCACAGCTATTTTTAATGTTTGTGTGGCCGGATTTACCCCGCAACCAGGCAGTATTTGCACCTATCAAAGTCCTCACTGATGAAGGCTCTGCCCTTAACTGCTCACCCGAAGCGCCTAACGCTCAAAGCATGATGACATTTTTTCCAGCATTTACCGCTGTGCAAAATGCGATTCCCAAACTGCTGTTTTCCGCTGGCTTCCGCTCCACCGATATTGTCGCCTGCTGGTACAACATGATTACCACCTTTGTTTACGGTGGTTCCAATCAGCATAAAGAGCTGGTCGGTAATGTCTGTGCTGATCTCAACGGCATGGGCGGCGCAGCGCGGGCGACCCGCGATGGTGAGCACTCTATCGCACCTATCTTTGCGTCTATGGCCGATATTGGCGAGCAGGAGTTGATCGAAGAAGAAGTGCCGATGATGAAGCTGGTGCCCCACAAAGTCATGACCGATAACTGCGGCTTTGGTAAGCAGCGCGGCGGCCACGGCTATCAGCAAATTGTCACCCATAAAGATACCCAGGCCTGGGGTTATATGGTTAATACCATTGGCGCAAAATTCCCCTCTACTTACGGTATTTTCGGCGGCTATGCGCCGGGTTGTTATCCCTTGTGTAAGGTTAAAGATGTTAACGTTTTTGATGTGATGAAAGACAATCGTGACCTGATGCGTTTTACCATCGAGGAGATCATGAACGAACAACCCTTCCCCGATGCCACCTACAGTGCCCACCATGCGGGCTTGCAGTTTGAGCTGGCCGACGCCGGTGAGCTATACATGATCACTCAGGGCGGTGGCGGCGGTTATGGCGATATTCTGGAGCGTGATCCCGCTGATATTGTTAAAGACTGGTCGGACCGTATTGTCTCCAAACACACCATAGAGAATATTTACCATGTGGTGATGGATTATGACACCGGGGCCGTTGATCAGGAGGCGACTGACAAAGCGCGGGCTGCAGAGCGTAAGGCCAGACTGGCGCGAGCCAAACCCTACAAAGAGTTTGCCGCCGAGTGGACCAAAGCCAAGCCGCCGGAAGGTCTGCCTTTTTATGGCAGTTGGGATGATCCCAAGGTACTGCACTTGGGTTCTCCCGATGCGACCTGTCCCGCCGATGCCATTGTGCCGGTGATGATGCCTGACCCCAAAGATGTGGAAATTGCCAAACTGAAAGCTGAGCTGGCTGCCTTGAAGCAAGGTTAAAATTCCATTTCAGCGTGGGAACGCTGTTTCTAAGAGCACGAGACCTTTTTCTAAGCGCGTGAGATATTTATGTCAGACGGGAGACGAATAGCACTGCTTATTGATTGCGACAACGTTAGTCATAAGTCAATCGAAGGTGTACTTGAAGAGCTTGCCAAGTACGGCACGGTCAATGTGCGTCATGCCCATGGTGACTGGAATAGTGCTTCACTATCTGGTTGGCGAGATAAATTACACCCGAATGCTATAAGGCCCATACAGCAATTTGCCTACACAAAAGGTAAAAATGCCACGGATTCTGCGATGATTATCGACGCTATGGATCTGCTTTATAGTGGGAACGTCGAAGCGTTCGCTCTAATGACTAGCGATAGTGATTTCACGCCGCTGGTGCTAAGGCTGCTTGAAAGCGGCATGCCAGTTTATGGTTTTGGCGAAAAGAAAACCCCGCAACCCTTTGTTGATGCCTGCTCGCCATTTATTTATACCGAAAATCTTATTTCCGACGAAGCAGACAAAGCGAATAACACCCGTCAGTCGGCAAAGAAAAACAAAAAAGAACTGAGGCAGGACGCGTCGCTGGTAAAGCTGCTTAGAACAGCAGTAGAGCAGACATCTGAAGATGATGGCTGGGCTCATATGAGCAGAGTGGCGCATTACATATCCAACAACAGTTCTTTTTCATCCATAAACTATGGTTATAAAAAGTTGGGTGATTTGATAAGGGCTACTGAATTATTTGAAGTGGAAATGAGAAAAGATGGTACGGCTATGCACATCAAGGATGTGCGCTAGTCAAACTGAATGGTTATCACGGTATTGATTTTTTATAAACCCCCACTGTTTTATCGACGAAACGAAGACAACTTTTTCTGGTGCAAGCGCCAGGATAAGAAGAGTAAAGGATATGGCCGAATTAATAAAAAGCTGGTTAGCCGGTGACATACCTAAATTGCGCTGGTTAGCTTTTGAAGATTATGCTCGTAAAGTCTTCGGCAACGATCACGAAGGCTGGTACCGGGAGCCGATGCGCTATGCCGCTGGTCTCGCCGATGCGAATAAAGTGCTGGATTCTCAGGTGGTGAGTTTTGATTTCGCTGCGGTCTTTACTGCCTATGCTGATCTGGCAGCGGACTGTGAAGGCAGCGAGCGGGTATCGGCGGTGCTGGGTGACGAGGGCTTTAGAGGCTTTTGCAAAGATGCAGTCGGAGCTATGGCTCATCAGCTAAGCGCCAAAGTGGATGTGGTGTTAAGACTGCCGTCGCCCTCAGCCTTGTTAAACTTTCTGGGCGAAGACTCCGGAAATATCGATTTCGATATGCTCGACGATACCGCCACGCTGTTAGCCGATTTACTGCGCGGTTTTGCCGAATTATCAATTGCTGGCGTGGTACTGGTGTTTTCGCTTGGTGATCGAGATTCGGATGACGTTGACTTGGGTGATGAGAGCGAAGCCTGCGAGGTTTTACAGGGCGTAGCCGGACATTACGATTGGGTATTTGCACTGGCGCTGGAAACTATGGATCAGGCTGAGGTTTTAAGCGATTTGTCCGTTGATCTGCAACTTATTTCAGCACTGTCGATAGCCGAGCTTGCCGGTCAGGATGCTGCTACCGGCGGCGGTCTGGGCGAGACGTTTTGGCAGGGTGGCGGTTTACCCGCTGTTAACGGGGTTTGTGTCTACGGTGAGATACCCGCTGATCTCGATCCCAAGGTTGTGGTTGAACGAGTAGCGCTCTTGCCATAATGCTTCTTTCCCTGCTTAGTCGTTGCCCTGACAAACTTATTTAGCGAGAGTTGCGCTAACTTTCCCCCTGGCTTCCCACAAGCTTCCCGCGAGGAACGAGAAATGCACCATACCAGCCAGTCTGCCCAATTTATGTTTCGTAATACCCTGTGGCGTCACGGGCCTAAAACTGCATTGGTTGTGGGTGGTCGCTCTTATACCTATAAAGAGCTGGATGACTTATCCAGCAATCTCGCTGCTCATCTCAGCGAGTCGGGTGTGACGAAGCAGGACAGGGTCGCGATTTTGCTGCGCAACTGTGTGGAGTATGTGGTTACAGACCTGGCTATTCTTAAGTTGGGGGCGGTCAAGGTGCCGCTCAACGAGATGCTCAGTATGAGCGATGTGGCTTACATGGTCGGGCATTCTGGTGCCAGAGCCATGGTGGTTCATAGTTCGCTGGTTGATAAGCTGGACGAAGCTGAGTTGGGTAAAACAGCGCTAGCTTATCGCGTTGAGGTGGATGATCTCGGCGAAGGTGTAACCGATGGTTACACCGCCTGGGCGCAGGTGTTTAGTGGTGAAAGCCAGGCCTTTAAATGGCAGGAAGTCGGTCCGGAAGACACCGCCTTGATTCTTTATACCGGCGGCACCACCGGGCGTTCCAAAGGTGTGATGCACAGCCACGGCGCGATGATGATTAATGGTTTAACCCATATCGTTCACGGTGAAATCGCTGAGGACGAAAAGCTGCTGTTAACAAGTCCTTTACCCCATTCGGCAGGTTTCTTTTTGCAGACCGCGTTGTTGCAGGGCGCAACCGCTTACGTGCACAGCAAGTTTGATCCTGAGACGGTGCTCGATACCATCAGCAAGGAAAAGATCACCTGGACTTTTATGGTGCCGACCATGATTTACCGGGTGCTCGATGCTTATAAGAAAGACACACATGATATTGCATCCTTGCGGACACTGATTTACGGGGCAGCTCCTATCACCAAAGTGCGTTTGCAGGAGGTGCTGGATAAATTTGGCCCGGTATTGTTACAGCTCTTTGGTCAAACTGAAGTGCCTAATTTTGCCACCAAGTTATCCAAGGCCGATCATCTCAATGAGAAGTTTCTTGGCTCCTGTGGTCAGCCGATTATTACCTGTGATGTAGCCATTGGTGATGAAAGTAGTCAGCCGCTGCCCTTTGGCGAGGTGGGAGAAATTATGGCCCGCTCGCCTTATACCCTGGAAAGTTACTATAACGACCCAGAAAAAACCGACGAGGTTTATGCCGGTGAGTGGATTCTTACCGGTGATGTTGGTTATCAGATCGACACCGGCCATGTGTTTATTGTCGACCGCTCTAAAGACATGATTATTTCCGGTGGTATGAATGTTTATTCATCGGAAGTTGAAAATGTCGTGCAGGAGCATCCCGGAGTCAATCAGGTGATGGTCATTGGCATTCCCCATGAGGATTGGGGTGAAGCGGTGTGTGCGGCAGTGATTCCTTCGGAGCAGGGTCTGGATGAAGATGACCTGGTCGCTTTTTGTAAGCAGCGTCTGGCGGCTTACAAAGTGCCGAAAACCATAGAGGTGGTGAAGGATATTCCCTTAACAGCCTATGGCAAGCCAGATAAGAAAACCCTGCGCGCTAAGTATTGGGGAGATCAGACCCGGCAAGTAAATTGATCCCCGTAACGGTGATTACTGGGTTTTTGGGTAGTGGTAAAACCACGCTTATCTCCCGCTTGTTACAAAGTCCTGATTTATCCGATACCGCTGTGATCGTCAATGAGTTTGGCGAAACCGATCTCGACCACACCCTGATCGCCGCCAGTAGCGAAAATATACTGCAATTAATGAACGGCTGTATCTGCTGCACTATTCGCGAAGATCTCGCCCTGGAGCTGCGTAATCTTTACCTGCTGCGCACCCTGGGTGATGTGCCTTGCTTCAATCGTGTGCTGATAGAGACTACAGGTCTGGCCGACCCGGTGCCCATTATTCACACCTTTATGGCCAATACTCAATTAAAGAAAGCTTATCGTATGCACTCCGTGGTGACGGTGGTGGATGCGGTGGCTGGTGTGCGAACGCTTAATGATCAGGATGTGTCTCGTCGTCAGGTGGCTCTGGCTGACCAATTGCTGATCAGTAAATTAGATATTGTTAACGAGCATGATATGGAAGAACTGCGTAGCAAGCTCATCCAGATAAATCCCGCTGGCTCTATCAATGATGCCTCGGTGTTTAGCGTTGCTGATCTGACTTCAAGCAATCATTATCCGCTTAGTAAAAGTGGGGTCGATATAGATAGCTGGCTCGGTGATGTGCACGCATCTGGACACGGTGCTCATGTTTATGGGGCCACGGGGCATAGTTCAAGTATTCAGATTTTCAACCTGCACCGGGAACAGGCCATCAGTTTGGCGGATTTGGTGTTATTTTTTCAGGAACTGGTAAATTATCAGCCGGACAAGTTGCTGCGGGTAAAAGGGCTGGTAGCGGTTGCTGGTAAAACATCGACACCGGCCGTGGTGCACGGCATTCGGGATAAAGTCTATCCTCTGGTGTGGCTAAAAAATTGGCCTGAAACCACGAAGCCGGGCCTACGATTAGTCTTTATTACCGACGATATAGAGAAGCAAGAGATCGAACATATGCTAAAAACGATGTGTGGGATTTAATCTCTAGCTATTCATTTCAAACAAATTACACGGCAACGCAAGACAACATAAGAGGAGTTCAAGATGGGCAGAGTACAGGACAAAGTAGCACTCATTACCGGCGGTACGGCAGGTATCGGTTATGCGGCAGCAGAATTAGTGGGCAGGGAAGGCGGCAAGATCGCTATCACTGATTTGCGACCGGTGGAAGGTGAGGCATCGGCTCAAGCACTTCGTGATCAGGGCTACGATGCCATTTTTATCGAACAGGATGTCACCGATGAAGCGCGCTGGAAAGAAGTGTTAGCCGAAGTGGTCAAGAAATTTGGTCGTCTCGATATCATGGTCAACAACGCCGGTGTTGGTGAAGAAACCGATCTTGAAAACAGCGACCTGGCCCATTGGCGTTTTGTTAATTCCGTGAATATGGAAGCAGTATTTATGGGTACTCAAAATGCCATTAAGCAGATGAAGCTCAACGGTGGCGGCAGCATCATTAATATTTCGTCTATTGAAGGGCTTGTCGGTGATCCGCGATTCGGGGCCTATAACGCGAGTAAAGGTGGGGTGCGGTTGTTTACCAAGTCAGCAGCGCTTTATTGTGCCGAGAAAAAATACAATATCCGGGTCAATTCCGTCCATCCGGGTTTTACTGAAACTCCGCTCCTGGCCGATGCGGCCGACCTGTTTTCGCCTGAAGATGCTGAACGCATCAACCGGGAGATTGCCGTCGGCTATATGGCCCAGGCGATCGATCAGGCCTACGGCATACTATTCCTGGCCTCGGATGAGTCGCGTTATATGACGGGTTCAGAGTTGGTTATCGATGGCGGTTTTACCGCACATTAAATTGATAGGAGCCCAGTAATTTGGGAAGAGGTGAGTCATGGGACGTATGCAGGACAAAGTGTGTTTGATTACCGGCGGTACGGGAGGTATTGGTTACGCTGCTGTTGAGTTGATGTGCAAAGAAGGCGGCAAGGCAGTCATCACGGATATTCGACCGGTTGAAGGTGAGGCTTCAGCTCAGACCTTGCGCGATAAAGGTTACGACGTGACCTTTATCGAACAGGATGTGACTTCAGAAAGCCGTTGGCCCGAGGTGATTGCCGAAGTGGTTGCCCTGCACGGGCGGCTGGATGTGCTGGTTAACAACGCGGGTGTTGGCGCCGGTACCGATCTTGAAAATAGTGATCTGGCCCATTGGCGTTTTGTTCAGTCAGTGAATCTGGAAGCGGTATTTATGGGTACCCAAAACGCTGTCAAACAAATGAAGCTCAATGGCGGCGGCAGTATTGTCAATATTTCCTCAATAGAAGGGATCATCGGCGACCCTCGTTCAGCGGCTTATAACGCGAGTAAAGGCGGGGTACGCTTATTTACTAAATCCGCAGCGCTTTATTGTGCCGAGAAAAAATACAATATTCGCGTTAACTCCGTGCATCCGGGTTTTACTAAAACCCCCATGGCGGAGAATGTTGGTGACTTGTTCGGCCCTGCCGACATGGAGCGTATCCAGCGCGAAATAGTGATCGGTTATATGGCTGAGCCCATCGATCAGGCCAATGGTATTTTGTATCTGGCCTCAGATGAAGCGAGTTATGTGACGGGTACTGAGTTGATTATTGATGGTGGCTATACTTGCCACTGATATTGGATACTTCGATATTGTCTCAGTTATTCCGCCAATTATTTTTATAATTGAATAATTCAAAAAATAATTGGCGGAATAACCATAATATTATTGTAAAGGGGTGAGGGATTTCTTATGCTCCACGCTTCCTAATTAGAAAAGGAGTTTCGATGACGCGATCCATATTGGTGGTCAATTCTAAAGGCGGTTGTGGCAAGACTACAGTTGCTACGAATCTAGCGGGTTATTACGCTGCTCGCGGCAAGAAAGTTGCTCTGGTGGATTATGATCCACAGGAGTCAAGCGTCGAATGGTTGGCGATGCGTGGTAGCGATAGAGCGCCGATTAGTGGCATTGCTGCATCGAGGGAGCCGGTTCGTATTCCCAAGGAGACGGACTATGTCATTATGGATAGTCCCGCAGGCCTCCACGATCGACCCCTGGCAGATCTGGTGCGTAAAGCTGATACTATTTTGATGCCGATTTTGCCTTCCCCTATTGATGTGCGAGCGGCAACACATTTTTTATCCGAAATAAATAAGCTGCGTAAGGTAGTTAATGCCGATGTGCGTTTTGCGACGGTAGCAAACCGGGTGCGTGAAAATACCCTGGCGGCACATGATCTTAATGAATACCTGGATGCCTTGAAGCTCCCCAATGGGAAAAAGCTACCTGTACTCGCTTCGCTGCGAGCCAGCCAGAACTATATCCGCGCTGCCGAAAAAGGCTTATCCATCTTTGAATTTGCCCCGGTAAAAACACTACAAGATCGAGACCAGTGGGCACGTATTTTGCGATGGATAAACCATGCAGGGAAGGCCAAAAGTAAAAGTAAGAAGGCGGCTTGAGCTTGATAGTTTGAGCTTGTAGGTTAAGTGTTATAGATAGGCTGCGATAGACAGACCGCACCGATTCAAAAACCTCGCTCGGTTATCCGGGCGAGGTTTTTGTTATTTAAGCTCGTGTTGTTGGTTTGAAATTGGGGGCTAAGTCGCTGTTGTGCCGCCGTCGACAACGATTTCCGCACCTGTGACCCAGGGTGACTGGTCGCTGGCTAAAAACAATGCGGCTTTAGCAATATCAGCAGGCTCACCGATCATACCCAGTGGTGTGCCTCGTTCGAAGGCGGCTTGCACCGAGGCTTCGTCAGCGCCGAGACCGGCATCGATAAAACCTTTGATCACTGCGGTACCCATGTCGGTGGGGATCAGACCGGGGTGTATAGAATTGACGCGAATGCCATATTTGAGTTGGCCGAATTCGACGGCGGCAGCCTTGGTTAGCAATTTTACAGCTCCCTTGCTGCCGCAATAGGCGCTTAATCCAGAAAAGCCGCGCAGGCCTGCTACTGAAGACAAGTTAATAATCGAACCACCTTTGCCCGCAACTCCACCGGGTTTCATGGCCTTGCAGGCGTGTTTCAGGCCAAGGAATACGCCGCTGACGTTGATGTCCAGAATGCGCTGAAAATCTTCCAGTTCGGTATTTTCTACCAGCGCGCAGATTTCGATACCGGCGTTGTTGACGACAATGTCGAGCCCACCCAGGGTTGCTACTGTGTCGGCGACGACGCTTTCCCAGTCAGCTTCACTGGTGACATTCTGCGGTAAAAAGGCAGCTCGCCCACCGGCCTGTTCGATTTCTTTGACGGTGGCTTTGCCGAGATCTTCGAGGATGTCGGTAATCATAATGGCAGCGCCAGCGCGGGAAAATGTTTTTGCAATTTCGGCACCCAGGCCGCGGGCAGAGCCAGTAATAAGGGCGACTTTACCGGCCAGAGAGATTTGTATGGAATCTTGGGACATGGGGGTTCCTCGTTATGAGTGCTGTGATAGATAATGAGTTGCTCGTTTGGGGAGCGTGGTGTCGAATGAAATGATAGCTCGAAAATAGTTCGATTTTTTAGACAAGCTTAGCGCATTTTACCTGGCTGGATTTTGCTGGCGATAGTCGCGGTATTTTGAGGTGTGATTATTGTCTGGCTTCGTTACGGTATTGGGAGGGCGACTTACCACACCAGCGCTTGAAGGCGCGCCTAAAGCTGGCGGTGTCCTGGTAGCCTAGTTCCAGGGCGATGGATTCCACAGAGTTTTCGGTATTGCGTAGTGCATCGGTAGCCAATTCGGTATGGATACGATCCCGCAATTCTCGGTAATTGGTACCTTCAGCTTGAAAATGTCGGATCATGGTGCGTGACGAGACGTTAAAGATTTTGGCCAGATCGTCCAGCGTCGGCATCTCAGCCGGAGTGCGGCGCATCAGGTAGAGCACGTGTTGGACGGTTAAGTTGTTGTCGCGGATTTCCTGCATTTTTTGCTGCAGCTGTTCTTCTGCGAGGCGATGGATATGTTCG
>JAHRWI010000201.1 GCA_019090225.1 Porticoccaceae bacterium | reverse complement strand
GTAGGCGCTCAGTACATTTAAATAGGTGAGTGTTAAAAGGTTAATGGTGGCTGTAGCTCAGTTGGTAGAGTCCAGGATTGTGATTCCTGTTGTCGCGGGTTCGAGCCCCGTCAGCCACCCCAGTTAAATCAATAGCGGGTAAAAGAATGGCCCGGTAAATCAAAAACTTAGTAAATTTAAAAAGGCCGACATGAACTGTCGGCCTTTTTTGTGCACGGCGTTTACAGTGCCAAAGTATGTACTGGCTTATCAACCTTAATCAGGGAGAGCCACTGCCGGGTACGTCGACATGAACTATCTCGATGCGTGAAGCTGTCTTATCTTTGCCAATATCCTGAATAGCGCCTTTATAAGTTAAACCGAACAAGGTGCAACCATCTGGGCCACCCAAAGTGCAGGCAACGGGAAAACGATCGACCACCTTCACCTGATGAGTGATTTCGCCGCCTTCCAGTACCCGGATAAAATGATCCTGGTTGAATACCGCGACCCACACCGCGCCTTCTGCATCCAGACAAATACCATCGGGAGCGCAGCTATCCAGATCCGCCCAGACCCGCCGATTACTCAGTGAGCCGTCGGCTTCAATATCAAAGGCGCTCAACTGTTTGGCCCAGGATTCAGCAACAATCAGGGTTTTGCCATCCTGTGTAATCACCGGGCCGTTGGGCACGGCCAGATCAGTCGCAACTTCGCGGGCTTTGCCATCTGGCGTCACCAGCACAAAATTGGTGGGTTTGAATTTTTCTTTCTTGAACAGATCAAAGCCGATATTGCCGATGTAGGCATTACCGTTTTTGTCCACCACCATGTCATTGATCTCATAGGGACAGATTTGTGAAATATCGGCGTGTAACTCTAATTTGCCGTTGACCAGCTTCATAAGCTTGCGGTCATGCATCGATACAATCAAAGGCGTCCCGTCCGGCAAAAAACCCAGGCCCGATGGTTGGCCCGGTACATCAATGACCTTTTCACGTTTGCCATCCATGCCCAGCGTGTAGACCACATGGCCGTGCATATCCGAAAGCCATAGCTTGTCGCCCCGCCAGCGTGGGCCTTCGAGGAAAACAAAGTCTTCGGCAAATACGGTAGTAGAAAGTTGTTTCATGATTTCGCTCCTGTTAGTTGTGTTTTGCTTTATAAATTATTGGAAAAAGTAGTGTAAACAGCCTAGCACCACCTCAGCTCATCGTCTGCCTGTCTCAGCAAAATAGTTAAGCCCATATCTCAAACAAATTCGTGGTGGTAAACTACCCGGCTGTTTTGGTACACACTATTTTTGACGGATAACTGGAGAGCATTAAATGATTACGATGAAAGCAGTGGTGGCACGTGGGCTAAATGATTATGCCGTGGAAGAGGTGACACTTGACCCACCCAAAGCCGATGAAGTACTGGTTAAGATCAAAGCGACAGGCATTTGCCACTCAGACCTTTCCGTGATCAATGGCACTATCCCCGTGGCTTTCCCCATGGTGCTGGGCCATGAAGGTGCAGGCATTGTTGAAGAAGTCGGCGCAAATGTCACCAATGTCGTCCCTGGTGATCACGTCACGCTGTCCTTCGTGCCTAACTGCGGTGACTGCTACCACTGCCTGCGCAGCGAACCCTATCTCTGCCTAAAAAGCACGCCCGACGGCAAAATGATGGATGGCACAACGCGCGTTCATAAAGATGGCGAAGACATAAACGTCATGCAATTCCTGGGCAATATGGCTGAATACTCCGTTGTTCCCTCCATGTGCCTGGTCAAAATCGATGACGATATCGATATGAAAGCCGCTGCTCTGGTCGGTTGTGGTGTCACTACAGGTGTTGGTGCTGCCCTAAAAACTGCCGAGGTCAAACCCGGTAGCACCGTCGCGGTATTTGGTGCTGGTGGTGTCGGCTTATCTATCATTCAGGGTGCTCGCATTGCCGGAGCCGCCAAGATCATTGCAGTTGATTTATCCGATGAGAAACTGGCCATGGCCAAAGAAGTCGGCGCAACCGATGTCATCAATGGCAGCGGCGACTCAGTCAAAGAAATTATGGCCATGACCGGCGGCATTGGTGTCGATTACGGCTTTGAAGCCATCGGTATTCCCGCCGTGGTTGATCAGGCCCAAAAAGCCACTCGCCGTGGTGGCACCATGACAGTCGTCGGGGTAGGCAGACTTGATCAGAAGTTAGAGTTAAATGCACTGATGTTCCCGCTGACCTCCAAGACCTTTAAAGGCTCAATGTACGGGGGTGCTGAGTTCAGAGTCGACTTCCCCAAATACCTTGAGTTATACAAGCAGGGCAAGCTTGATCTCGATCGTATGGTCACGCAGACGTATTCTATCGACGAAGCTTTGCAAGCGTTTGCAGATCTTGAAGCCGGTAAAAATGCCCGCGGTGTGATTGTTTACGATTAAGACTGTGAGCTAATACCCAAATAAAAACCCCGATCTTGTGTCGGGGTTTTTATTTGGGTATTGGGTATTGTGTAGATGGCGCACTCGGGAGGATTCGAACCTCCGACCGCCCGGTTCGTAGCCGGGTACTCTATCCAGCTGAGCTACGAGTGCGTGAGGGCGCGTACTATATTTAGTTGGCCCCGGTGAGTCAAGATAAAGCGAGTTGTCGAGACTGGATGATTAACTAACCTGTCGCCCGACTGCTTCCCAGTAGGGTGCTCTCAGTTCTCGGCGCAGTATCTTGCCAGATGGATTTCTCGGTAGTTCGTCGATAAAGTCGATGGATTTAGGCACTTTGAAGCCTGCAATACGGGTACGAGCGTAGTCGATAATATCGGCCTCACTAAGGCTAGAACCGGGCTTGAGTACAACGGCCGCTTTGATGGCCTCGCCCCATTTGTCATCGGGAACACCGATCACCGCGACATCAGTAATATCGGCATGACTATGCAGGGCATTTTCCACTTCGGCGGGGAAGACGTTTTCACCGCCGGTGATGATCATGTCTTTGACCCGATCTTTTATATAGAGGAAACCTTCCTCGTCGAGGCTGGCGGCGTCACCGGTGTGATACCAGCCTCCAGCTTTCACATCTTCGGTTTCTTCCGGCTTTTTCCAGTAGCTTTTTAATATCCAGTCCGATTGCAGAAGAATCTCGCCAACTTCCCCGACCGGCAGTGTATTCCCGTCTGTATCGATGATTTTTACAATGGAGCCGTCCACTGGCTTGCCGCAGGAGCGCAGTTTGTTGCGATCGGGTGCGTGGTCTTCCGGCGGCAGTTTACTGATCAGGCCATAATTTTCGGTAGCGCCGTAAAGCTGCATAAATTTGCAGCCGAATACTTCAACCGCTTCAGTGAGTACCGACTCAGAGATAGGTGAGGCACCGTAATACATATATTCAAGGTGGCTATAGTCGCGTTCACGAACCTTAGGCTCCTGCAAGAGCATCTGAATCATGGCGGGCACAAACAATGAGTTGGTGACTTTTTCTTCGGTCAGTGTGTCGAGGACATGGGTCGGTTCAAAGTCGACCAGCAAATGAAATCTTGCCCCTCGAAGCAGTGGTATTACCGTCAGATTGACGCCGCCGACGTGAAACAGCGGCATAACATTAATAAAAGTCGCCGTGTTATCAGCATTGAGAATATCGTTATCCACAAAGGCCTTATAAACATTCATATAGCCCTGGTTGGTGAGCTGTACGCCTTTGGGCAGGCCGGTGGTGCCGCTGGTATATAAGTGCAAAATATCATCGTCACCGTGTAATTCTACGGCGGGACGGCTGGTGGCATGCTGATCGCGCCAGGTGGTGTAATCGGTCCAGCGCTCGTGACCACCGTCCAGAGCGATAATGTGCTTGATATGGGTCAGGTTACTTTCTATGGCTTCAATGGTGTCGTAAAAATCTTTGCCGACAAACAACACGGAGTTCTCGGTGTAGTTGAGAAGTTGCTCGATTTCCGGGCCAGCTAAGCGCCAGTTAATACCCGCTGTTGCATAGCCTGAGGCACAGGCACCGATAAATATGTCGAAAAATTCAGGGGAGTTTTTGGCGATATGAGCGACGCGCTCCTGGCGGGGTATACCCATTTCCAACAGGCCATTACCGACCTGCCAGCCACGCTTGATGAGTTGGTCAAAGCTGATCGTCTGACCCTCAAAGATGATGGCGTCGTGATCTGGTTGGCTGTTTTGGAGTGCTTCGAAACAATCGGCAAAATACATGTAATTCCCCTAATACTAGTAACAAGGTGATTTTTGTGACCGGCGAGTCTACTAATTGTCAGTTATGACTTCAAGGAATTATCAGTGATTATTCTGAGGGGTGATAGTCGATCATATTGTTTGTGGAATTGAGAGTAAATTCCAGGTAAAAAATGGAAAGTGGCTTCCGAAAAAACCTGCATTCTAGGCGGTGGCAGTAAAGATAGCCCGTACCGGAGCTGGGTGACCCTCAAAGGTCAACGCTGGATTTTCGGTATCGACAAAGTCAGCCAGGGACTCAAAGGTCATCCACTCCGTGCGGCGTTGTTCTTCGTGGCTTGTCGGACAAACGTCTATACAGATTTCAGCTTTGAAACCACATTTACGTAGCCAGCTCAGCAAAGTGTTTGGAGTAGGAATAAACCAGACATTGCGCATTTTTGCGTAGCGGCCTTCTGGTACCAGCGTATGGTCCGT
The DNA here is from genome assembly GCA_019090225.1 of Porticoccaceae bacterium. Classification (GTDB taxonomy): domain Bacteria; phylum Pseudomonadota; class Gammaproteobacteria; order Pseudomonadales; family Porticoccaceae; genus HB2-32-21. The sequence continues at coordinate 3,264 of JAHRWI010000201.1, read as the reverse complement.
ATCTATATTGTCGATCACCAGTGTTTCCAGCACGAGCTGACCACCGGGGCGCAGCAGGTCTTTCAGCTCGCGGAGATGATCCATGGGCGAGCGCCGGTGGTATAGGACACCCATGGAAAACACCGTATCAAAGGCTTTTAGCTCGGTGGGCATGGCTTCAATACTCAGTGGCAGGATGTCTACAGGTAAGTCGGCCCGAGCTTTTTCTGCAAAGTATTCAAGGGCATAAAATTGATGAATAAAGCGCGGTGAGGGATCGATGCCAATCACTCGCCTGGCACCATCACCAAGCATGCGCCAGCAGTGATAACCGTTACCGCAGCCGACATCGAGTACCAGACGATCTACAAGAGGCTCGATCTCAGCCTGTAGGCGTTGCCACTTCAGGTCAGATCGCCATTCGGTATCGATATCCAGGCCGAATAGCGCGTAAGGGCCTTTACGCCAGGGGTGGAGGCCCATTAATAGCTGTTTGAGTTGCTCCCGCTGAGCATCGCTACAGTCGGCGGCTGCGCCAATCTGGACGTGGTTTTTGAAGTTCAATGTGCTGGGGGTGAGGTCGGGCAATTGATCAAGGACCCCTTGCCACTGAGGCAGGTCGCCCCAGCGCGTCGGGCTTAAACCCTGTTCAATCTGCTCAGGCAGTACTTTCGCCCATTGGCGCAGCTCGGGTATGTTTTCCAGAGCATCCAGCAGACATTGATAATTGATCACTTTATAGTCGATCATTTGATAGCCAGCAGTGAAGCAAAATTAAAACATTGAAACCAGACGTCGATACTACTAAAGCCTGCTTTTTGTAGTCTTTGCCGGTGGATTTCCAATGTTTCCGGCACTAAGACGTTTTCCAGGGCGCTACGTTTTTGGCTGATCTCAAGCTCTGAATATTGATTGGCACGTTTAAAAGAGTGATGAAGATCAATCAGTAATTCATTGAGGTGCTGATCTGCAAAGGCGATTTTTTCAGAGAGGATAAAAATCCCGCCGGGTTTGAGACCCTGATAAATACGCTGGATTAGCACTTCCCGCAGCTCGGGAGCAATAAATTGCAGGGTGAAGTTCATCACCACCATTGAGGCCTTTGAGATGTCCATATCGAGGAGATCTCCGCAGACTACTTGCACTGCCGGTAAAAGCGGCAGGTCGGCCTTGTGATTTGCTGCTTCAGTATCGACTTTAATAATGCTTTCACAGCGCTGAGTCATCTCAGCCGAATTGTCGACGGCGATAATGTCGCAGCCTTCAACATGGATGCCGTGGCGCATGGCAATGGTTGAAGCCCCCAGGGAGCAACCCAGGTCGTAGCATGTGCTATTTGCCTGCCCGTAGCGTTCGGCGAGAGTGCCGGTCATAGCGATAATACTCTGGTAGCCGGGCACCGAGCGCTGGATCATATCGGGAAATACTTTGGCGACATTAGCGTCAAAGCGAAACCCGGCGATATCGTCCAGCTCGGTGGCAAACAGCTTATCCCGAGACGTTGGCTCGCGGTCAGTACTCATTCCAGTCTAAGCACCTCTACAGTGACTCTATATCCAGTCCCAGGTGCCCGAGTTGGCTAGCCACATCCGCACTGGTAATAATTGCTGTGCTGCATTGGTCTTCCGTTAAATAAGTACCAGCGACCCGCAGCAGGTCATCAAGTTTTACCGTGCGAATCCGGTTACGAAACTGTTCGCGTTTTTCTCGCGTTCGTCCATTAAGCTCGGCGTGGAAGGTGCTTTTAGCATCACCGGCGGGCGAGCCGGGTTTGTCGATGGACGAGACCACACCGAGGATCGCTTCTTCAACCGGCTGCCACTGGTGTTTTTCTTGCTTGAGCCAGTCCAGAGAAGCGCGGAAGTCGATGAGTGTTTCTTCCGCTCGTGGGTCCCTGTATGAGAAAAACCGAAACGCTGCGACGTTATTATCCTGTCCAGCACCACCGCCATAGGCACCACCTTGTTCACGAATCGCTCGGTGTAAATAGCCATTACGCAAAAATCCACCCAGCACATTGAGAGGCGCTGCATCGGGATGATCCATAGTTACGCTTGGGTAAGCCTGAGCGCAAAAATTCACCTGGGTGCTGGTTTGCCACAGTTGTCGGGTCGGGGCGCATATGCTCGGGCGGCTGAATGCGTCAAAAGCATCGACGCTCGGCGTTTTAAAACGGGATGCCATGCTTTGCTGGTAAGCGCTTAAATGCTCCTGCTCGCCGACCAGTAAAAACTGCCGGGGGGCTTTGACCAACAATTGATGAATCTCCGCCAGTTGATCGGCCAGCGCCTTAAGCTGATCGTTCTCATTCAAGGCATTATCTAGTTGTTTAATCTGTCTTATCCCTTCTAGCCCAGTCCATTGATGAGCCAGCAGGGCACCGGGACTCAGCTGTGCCGCCGCAGCCGTCATGGCCAGACTATGGCCACTGCCGGTAACGCTGCTTTCGCGCCGCGCCCGAGATTGGGCGATCAGCTCGCGCAGCCGGGGTAATTCATCAAAGCGAACCGCGTCGAGAGTTTGTTCCATCAACTCGCACAGGGCCTGCTGATTGCTGGCCAGACCCTTGGCGGATAGCACCAGATGGCCGCTCAGTGTCTGAACATCATCCGGCTGGCTTCTGGTGGACGCATAGGTATGAATGGAACCACAGACCTGAGACTGCCAGAGCTGAGTTTGCAGATAATCGCGTTTGCCGATACCCAGTTCGGTCAGGCAGCTGGTATATATCGGCAACAATGCCACCTGGGTTTCGCTCAGCTGGGGCAGAGGCATAATGATCTGTTGATAGACCAGGCCGTTACTGCCTACCTCATAGGAGGTGACGTCCAGCGGCGCCGACTGATGCCTATCAACGGCTTTATAGGACATCTCCGGTGCAACATCGCTGAGCGTTACCTTGGGTAAGACGGACTCATCGTCTGTTTGCATCTGCCGTTCGCCCAGGGCTTTGGCCTGGGTGGTGATCTGGGTTTTTTCTTCGGCGGACAACTGCGCGCGAATGTGCGCTAGCTGAGATTTTTCGGCCTGTTCTTTGCGCGCCGATAGCTGCTGGTCTGGATGCATGACCAGGCGCACCCGGTGGCAGTTATCGATTAACAATTCCCGCGTCAGGTTTTTAATAAAGTCCGGGTCTTTAATATCTTCACGAAGTTGCGCCAGCACCGGGTCAAGATCAAGTAGAGCGATGGCGTCACCGCGATGAGTGGCGCTAGTCAGGGAGGTGAGGATCAACTGCAAACCATAAGGATAGCTGTCGCCTCCGATCTCCCGCTGTTGCAATTC
>JAHRWI010000200.1 GCA_019090225.1 Porticoccaceae bacterium | reverse complement strand
TACCCAAAAAAGCCTTTACGCCCAACAAATCATGCAAAAGATGGGCTTGCGTGATTTACAGAATCAAATCACCGAAGCGGCCAAGCGCGGCGACCCCGAGGGCAACGCCGAAGCTGATGCCCTGCGCGATGCCAAGGATTATCTGGCTGAGCAGGTAAAGGACTTTGTCGAACAGCAACTATCGATGTTTGGCAAAAATGCGGCAAAAAACCTTCGAGAAGAACACCTGCAAAGCGCCAAGCTATCAAATGTAGAGCAGCGGGATTTCCATATCATGCACCACCTGGTGCTGAAAATGGCCAAGCGGCTGAGCACACAATACTCGAAGAAGAAGAAACGTGAGAACCGTGGGCAGCTCGACTTCCGCAAAACCCTGCGCCGCAACGCCGCTTATGACGGCGTGTTATTTGAGACTTTCTGGAAAAGCAAATTTGTCGACAAGCCCCGCTTAATGGTGATGTGTGATATCAGCGGCTCGGTACAGGCTTACGCACGCTTTTTGCTGCTGTTTGTCTATAGCCTTAACGATGTGATGACCCGCATCGACTCCTATGTGTTCACCGGCAACCTGATTAAGGTCAACGATATTTTTGACGAATTTCCGGTCGAGCAAGCCATCGACATCATTATGGATAAGTTTGGCATGGGGGGCTCGGACTACGGCACCACCCTGCTCGATCTCGAAGACCAATGCATGGACGATATCGATAATAAAACCACGGTGTTGATACTAGGCGATGCCCGCAATAACTTCCTCGAGCCACGTAGTGAAGTCATGCAGCTACTTCATCAGCGCGCCAAGCGAGTGATCTGGTTAAATCCGGAACCGGAGAATTTCTGGAAAACTGGCGACTCGGTGATGTACAAGTATCGGCCCTATTGCCACTTGGCCAGTACCTGTAACACTCTGGAGCATCTGGAGAGAATGTTAGATAACTTGCTGAAGGCTGCAACTGGGACGGTTTGATCTGTTTTAAACAGCCATAAAAAAACGTCGGCACCTGGCCGACGTTTTTTTCCATGAGAATGAGGGTAAAGCCCTAAAAGGGGCCTATAATCAGGAATTAAAGGCTTTTACTAACCGCAAACACAACTGTGCTATCGCACCAGTTTGTGCCAAAGCATTCTGATTCGCTTAAATCTGTATCTACCCAGCTTAGACTGAGATCAACACCAGCAACTGCTTTGCTCACTGTCACCGAGTAATCTGAATAGCTATCCTCACCGTCTGATAAAAATGCTTGCTCAGCATCTTTAGCGCTTGAATCGTCGGAGCTAAACTCAAAATCGTTATAGCCATAATGCAGACCTAAAGACATGTCATAGGGTAATGCGAAGGAATAATCGCCATATACATAGTAGAACTCACCGGTCTCCAGGTAATAATCATCTGAATACGCTACACCCAGGGTAAAGTCCTGGATCGAAATACTGGCATAAATTTCTTCATAATCATCTTCCGCGCTGGAATTAAAGGCGCGAGCTGTTTTGTCAGTACCCGGGTAGTCGTAATAGATATAACCCACATCAAAACTGACATCTTCACTGATATCGCCAGCGTAGCCGACGTAGTAATCCAGCTCCAGGCTATTGGCAAAATCGACATTCGATCCCCACGTGCCAACATAAACACCGTTTTCAAAAGCGACATCAAAACCACCCTGGACTGCCAACTGGGTATCGGTTTGGGAAATTCCACGAAACCGGTAGTCGGACGCCAGGGTAACATTACCACTCACTTCCACGGCAGCTGCCACTAAGGGCGACGACACCAGCAAAGCTGCTAAAACATTTCTCTTCATAATATTCATATACTTTCCTCTTTTTCCAATAAAAACACATAATAATGTTGGTATAGGCTTGCGAACATACATTGCTCACTGGCACTCACTAGCGTTGAAGCATATTGCGTGCCACCCGATAAAATCGGCCAACTCTGTCATTAAATTGCCACAAAAGCAGTACAGAAACAGTATGAATTGATTACCGCGCACCATAAGAGTATTTCGGCGCACCATGATGGGGCTTTCAGTTCTTTTGATGAGAGCGTTGTGGAGACAAACTGTAAACGTCAAGCGAGCCATAATCCCATATCAGCGGAATTTAACGCCTGTTACACTATCAAGCCCTCTCTTCACACAGTCGATAATAGCTAATGTTTTTAGTTCGCTCTCGCAGTCTCGTCTGCCCGATATTTTTAGCCCTGCTTCTTTGCTCATCGCCCCATGCCCACTCGATTGATCTCGAATGTGAAGCTGTTACTCAATCACTGATTAAGCGCCTGGTTACCGAAGAGCTCTTAAAGGAAAACCTTCAAAAGCAACAACAGGCTCAACAAATAGCTCTGGAACTATGCACAGCGACAACAGAATCTGCACAAAAACAACATGAAGCTGATAAAGCAAAAGCACTCGAAAACTGGTTTTTTGAATACCACCCTGAAAAAGCTGGAAACCGCCGACTCAAAAAGACCCATTAGCCGGTGCATTCCGCGCAACAACCTGCTCAATATCTTCGAATAGCACGCTGACCTTAATTAGCGCCGTTTCTTTGCTCGGCCATCGCCTAGGCGGCTTTTAGTTCTGACATGCTGAGTGGCAAAGTGACGGACTTTTTTTGCACCCTTTCGATTCCCGCCTTGCTGCGCACCTGGAATCAGACAGTGCTCGCTGTCACCAATCAAGTCTGCGCGACCAGCGCTTTTTAAATAATCGCGAATCACCGGCCAGTTTTTTGGATCATGGTAGCGCAACAAAGCCTTGTGTAAGCGGCGTTTATCCAGATCCCTCACCCGGCTGACTTTCTCGCCCCGCTTGTAACTGAGGCCTCGCAAGGGGTTACGCCCGGTGTGGTACATGGTCGTGGCAGAGGCCATGGGTGAAGGGTAAAAGGTCTGCACCTGATCGGCTCGGAAGCGATTGCGCTTTAACCACAGGGCTAACTCAACCATATCGTTTTCAGAGGTGCCGGGGTGAGCGGCAATAAAATAGGGGATTAAATATTGTTTTTTGCCGGCTTTTTTGCTGTATTTCTCGAACATGGCACTAAAGCGGTCATAGCTGCCCATGCCCGGTTTCATCATTTTCGACAGCGGACCTTGCTCGGTGTGCTCCGGGGCAATCTTCAAATAACCACCGACGTGGTGAGTCACCAGCTCCTCGACATATTCCGGGGATTCAATAGCCAGGTCGTAACGTAGGCCAGAAGCAATCAGCACTTTTTTAACACCCGGCAGATCCCGTGCCCGACGATACAAGCTAATCAAGGGGTTGTGATCGGTATTGAGATTGGAGCAAATACCCGGATAAACGCAGGACAAACGTCGGCAGGCGGATTCAATCTCGGTGCTCTTGCAGGCCAGGCGATACATATTGGCCGTGGGACCACCCAGATCAGATATAACGCCGGTAAAGCCTGGCGTCTTATCCCGAATATCTTCAATTTCTCTAATGATGGAATCATCCGAACGGCTTTGAATAATGCGTCCTTCGTGCTCGGTGATCGAACAAAACGTGCAGCCACCAAAACAGCCGCGCATAATATTCACTGAAAAGCGGATCATTTCGTAAGCAGGAATGCGCCGACCTTCATATTTAGGGTGGGGCACTCGGGCAAAAGGCAGGCCAAATACCCCGTCCATTTCATCGGTAGTGAGGGGAATTGGCGGTGGATTTAGCCACACTTCTATGTTGTCGTGGCGCTGTACTAACGCTCTGGCATTGCCAGGGTTGGTTTCCAGGTGTAGCACCCGAGACGCGTGGGCATAGAGCACCGGATCGCTTTTCACTTTGTGATAGTGAGGCAGGCGAATCACGGTTTTGGCTCGATCAACCTTTTCCCGGTGGGGCACAAAGTGCAGCACCTGCTCGCCGCTATTCTCATCCCGGCCAACCGAGCACTTGCCGCCGGTAGCCGCAGCCTGCTCTTCGACTGTCTCGTAGGGGTTGAGAATCCCATCGACTTTGCCAGAGCGATCTACACGGCTTGAATCAATCACCGTCCAACCCTCGGGCAAGTCTTCACGCAGCACCGCTGTACCGCGAATATCGGTGACCTGTGAAACATCTTGTCCGCGCGATAAACGCTGGGCTACTTCAGCCACGGCGCGCTCAGCATTACCGTAAAGCAGAATATCGGCCTGAGAATCAACAAGCACAGAGCGCCGAACTTCGTCGGACCAGTAATCGTAATGGGCTATGCGGCGCAAGCTGGCCTCGATGCTACCGAGCACGATGGGCACATCTTTCCAGGCTTCGCGACAACGCTGGCTATAAACAATCACGGCCCGGTCGGGACGCTTGCCGCCTTCGTCATCAGGAGAATAGGCGTCATCGCTGCGCACCCGCTTATCGGCGGTGTAGCGATTGATCATCGAGTCCATATTACCGGCCGCGACACCAAAGAATAAGTTGGGTTTGCCAAGACGCATAAAGTCATCTTTATTACGCCAGTCGGGCTGATCGATTATGCCGACCCTAAAACCCTGAGCCTCTAACAAGCGACCAATCACCGCCATACCGAAACTGGGGTGATCCACATAAGCATCACCGGTAACGATAATGACATCGCAACTATCCCAGCCGAGCTGATCCATTTCTGCCCGAGTGGTGGGCAAAAACGCTGCGACGCCGAAACATTCGGCCCAATATTTATCGTAGGAAAATAAAGCCTTGGCGGTTTGCATAAACTGAGACAGGTAAAACTGGGGGGAGGCATTCTAACAGCCTATCGAGACTCACCCTAATGCCGGGTCTATTAAAAAGCCGGGAGAGCTTTCCTTCGTAAGCAGTTATTACTGTCAGTGATTTCTGTATACGGAAGGCACGAAATCTGGATCAAGGGTTTTGATCGGGTGAGAGCCTGACACCTGGCCCATGAAAGGTGAGTGCACCGAGTAGCCCAATAAAGACTGTATCTTCGGGCTCATCTCTCTGACCTGCTCCCGAGGAATGGTGAGATAGAAATTCTCAATAGTGCGCGCCCAGGGCTGGCAATATTGATTGGATAAAGCACGACGAATACCTGAGTCGGTATTACGACCACCCCGGTGCAGGGTGTTACCGGCAAACACCACACAGGCACCGGCTGGCATTTCAACCGCTATGGATTGATCGGCCATGCGCTCTGCAAATTCCGGATCAGTTTCCGCTTCGCCATCGCGATAATCGCCACCTGCTTGCAGTTCTGTCCAGTTATTACTACCGGGCACCACTTCGGTACCGCCATTTTTTGCGCTGAAATCATCGAGGGCTATCACCGTCGAAAGCGCTACATTTCTGGGTCGGGGAATGCTATAAAAAGCATCATCACAATGCCAGGGCTGTGGGCTTTCACCGGGATGAATACAGATAGCCTGGCTGGTGGTGAGCAAATAATTAAGCTCAAGAAAGGTATCGCATAGCGCCATGATCTGTGGGTGTTCAACGATATCCTGAAAGACCTTATCCTGCGTCAACAAAGCATAAATACGCTCTGTTTTACTGCCCTCAAAGTTGTTTCGCCCTTTAAACTCGACGCCACGATGACCAAGAAGCTCCCTGGCCCTGGATAACTGATCCGAGGACAGAAAGTTTTCAATGATGGTGAAACCCTGTAGCCGGATTTCCGCAACGGCGGCGTCCATATCGTTAGCAACTTGCTTATTCATTGGCTTTCTACCCGAATTTTTACAGGCCTGACCGGTGGTTTTAGTAACTCAGAAAGCTCAACCCTGTGGAAAACATGTCCTACAGAAAAGGAGTTCACTCTGAGTTGGCCGGCCAGACAAATCTTCGCTGACTAGTCAGCTTTTTTGATGATCGGCAACCAATGGAAAAATCCGGCCAATATCACCATCAAACCATCGTGGATGGTGTCCCGATCATTCATTTTTAACTTACCCTGAATAACAATCAGTTCGCCAAGATGGGCAAAAAACACGGCCACCGTAATCCAAAGAATATTGTGGTTCCACTCAGGGCTGAAAAAGCCAATCAAGGCCAGCACGGGCAGCACCCATAAACCGATGGTCGACATTTTCCCGATAGAAAGAAGCATTTGCATAATGTATTCCCCTTAAATTTGTATGTTGAATTAGGTGATCTATAAACCAAACTCCACGAGTGTAACAACTCACCTCGCTAGCGACAATTCACCCGCCTGACTGCTCAGTAATAGCTTTCTCGCTGGTATTGCCACTAGCATTCCCACCATCGGCTTTACCTGCAACCGACACCTCATATGACCCACCGAGGTCAACAAGACTACGCACCTGTATCAGAAACAGAGTCACAGAAAATCCCGTTGCCCCAAACAACATGCACATCACCATAACTTGATAGCGGGCAGCCACCAGAGGCGATACACCAGACAAAATTTGACCGGTCATCATACCCGGCAAAGATACCAATCCCACGGCAAACAAAGAATTGATCACCGGAATCAAAGCTGCCTGACAGGCCAGATTACGAGCCTCGACATAATCAACACCACGACCCAGTTCAGCATGCAAACGCTCAGCCGCGAGGCTCACCCCGTTCATGGCACCCGCGAAAATCATTCCAGCCAGAGGAATCATTAAACGGGGCTGATACCAGGGTTCTAGCTCAAGCACACCTTGAGTAACGAGTATAAGAACTGAACCACCCCCAACAGCAATCGACATGAGCGCCCGACTATAAATCGCCGTGCGCTGCGCCTTAATACTACCCAGAGCAATCCAGCTAGCGGCAAGTATCATCACCACCAACACACCCAGGACAAGCAAACCATGTTCGGTAGAAAACAAAAAGGTCAGCACATAACCGACCAGCAGCAGCTGACCAAGCATCCGCACAAAGGCATAAACCACATTACCTGCCTTAAGCGACCACCGATAAAGGATGACAATAACTCCGACCACCGGAATAAAAGCTATGGCGAGATTGAGCAGGTCGATATTTGCGATGCTGTTATTCATTTATCTGACCTATTGCCAACATTGATACCGGCTCTGAAATTTGATTTCGGTACCTTATCCTAATTGAGTTCGGCCCTCCCAATGATTAGCAGTCCGCCCAATAACGTGCACGGGAATGCTCATAGTCCCAGATAAATACGTCACAAAGAAGCTCAGTACAATTGTGTTCATAAACTCAGAGCAATCCATCGGTTTAATCCGTGTTAGACACATCTACAAAAGACAAGGGACTCGAGTTTTCTGGAATTAGCGGGATATTTACAGCTTGGCGCAAAACCCTCTGAATAGTGTCTAGTTCGGTGTCAGGAATTTGTTTTGGCATAGTTATGACGCATTCTAAAGACTCGCGCCGTATATACGCATGGATTTGTCGCGATCAAGACTATTGCGTCATAAAAAGCATTGGCCCCATAAAATGGGTCACAATGAACTTCACCCCATTGAACTTTGAACTGTTTTAGTTATTAGATCAATATTGTGGGTTTAATTATCATTAAAGCCATTGAAATTAATGGCAGTGAAATAGCGATTGCTCCCCAAATATACCAACGGACTATTAAAGGTTTGAATTCGGCTGGATATTTGTTACCAATAGTAGTCTGAATAAAACATTCTTGTAAAAAAATCAGATAAAACCATATTACGCCAGATAAAAGGAATAATCCTAATGCGATCAATAGCCAGCCGACATTTAAAAAACCAAACGGGGCGACACCCCAGCTTGCACTAAGCCACAGCCCATTAAAAAATACTAAAATAACTCCTGGCCCAGTAAAACAAACATCCATCCAATTTGTTGTTTTTGCAGCGAAATGAATGACTTGTTGATTATGGGTTCTATCTGCAAAAAACATCCATAATCCGGTTACAACAATATTTCCTAAAAAAAGTACAGCACCTGTGATATGTAATAATTTATGCAACTCATAGGCAAATGGAGGCTCAAAGCTAGTTAACCACAATATTGGGGGAGCACTAAATAGAATAATATTTTCTGCAATAATAATTTTAGTGGAAGTGTGCATTTTTAACCTCTATAGAAAATATATGCGCCTTATATCAATATTTTAACTTAATGTTTATGGAGTGATTGTTTCCAGGTTTAAGTTTAGCT
>JAHRWI010000199.1 GCA_019090225.1 Porticoccaceae bacterium | reverse complement strand
GAATGGTCGCCAATTTGGATCAAAATGGGCCTCACAATACACCGGTTGGAGATGCCCCCTCAGGGGTCGGCCATCATACGCGCTGATTTCCCGTCGCGGAAGATGTTGGCGTCAACTATCTGCTAATTAGTGATAGTCAATGAATAAGAAACCGCCGTGGATTCGGGTGCAACGAGATCAAGTCTTATTTGATAGGCTTGCTGGGGTGTCATTTCAGTGAGGCTTGCCAGCGCCCCGGTGCGGTACTGGTCGGGATGGAATGTCCGTCGAGCAAGAACCTTGCCCTGCAAGTCTTCAAATTGTAATTGTAGTCCGGGAAAGCGCTGTGGAAATGCCGCCCGATTGGTAATGACGACATCGACCTGCAAGGCGTCTTTTATCTTCGGGTGCTTTTGTATGACCAGTGCCTCGCTCTGAATTAGGTCGAGGTTTTGCCACTCGGCAATGGGGCAGCTCAGCCAGCCGCACAGCGTCTTTAAAGTCGGCCGATAACGCTGATCTAAGCTAAGCCGAGCCGATGTATAAAACAGAACCTGTATCAACAGGGCCGTCGCAGCGATGACGGCCAGGGCAAACATTGCTATGCGTTTGACTCTGGGTTTATCCGCTTTGCCAGGGGGCTTAATAATTGCCTTCGGCATTAGGGTTGGCGATGGCTGCTCAGCTAATACCTCGGGATGAGCTTCGGCAACAAGCTCGGGAAGCATCGCTTGCAGGCGAAGCGCTTGCGGAGATAACACCGTTTCCTCTTGTTCACCTTCTGAGTTTGGTATTTCTGGATTTGGAGTTTCTGGGTTCGTTGGGGGAAGATTATCTTCGCTGTACTTGTTCGGCTCTGGTTCTGGCTCAAGGTCAGATGTGTCTTCCTGTTCAGGTTCAGGCTTAGGTGTGGCCTCAGATTCTGGTAAGGGTTCGGTTTGACTTTCGGAAAGTTCCAGCGCGGGTTCGGATTCTTGTAGCTTATCGTCAGGGGCTGGTTTGGTATCGATATTATTGTTAGATACAACAGGGTTTTCATTGGCGTCAAACAGGCTCAGGCAAATACCGCAGCGCACCGTGCCCTCTGCTGCGAGAACTTGTGCATTCGTGACATAAAACGCGATGCTGCAATGGGGGCAGCGTGTTTGTTTGGTGTCAGTATCCACTGGCTACCCGTTGTCAGTCATTCCGTTGTAGTTCATTGCCGACTTATTGTTTGCTGGCCACGAGTCTCACCCAATCATCCTGATTGACCGGAGGCATAAATGCAAAGTGTCCCACATAGGCCTCTCGGACTTCCGTGACCTGTCCATCAACAATGCCGGACAAACACAGTTGCCCGCCAGCTTTGACGGACTTCATAATATGTTCAGCCAGCTGGATCAGGGGGGCCGCGAGAATATTCGCCACCAGGTAGTCGCTGGCTTCAGGGGTTTGCTCATCGGGGCCGCAGATGCAGAGCTTATCTTTATCAATACCGTTGCGCTGGGCGTTGTCTGCCGTAGCGAGAAGCGCCTGGGGATCATTATCGATGGCGATAACCTTGCGAGCACCCAAAAGTGTAGCAGCGATAGCGAGAATGCCGGAACCACAGCCATAATCAATCAGTGTTTTACCTTCGAGATCAAGGCTGTCGAGCCATTGCAAACATAGAAAGGTGGTGGCATGGCTACCCGTGCCAAAGGCCAGACCAGGGTCGAGCATTAAATTGATGGCATCCGGCTCTGGTGGCTGACACCAGCTGGGGCAAATCCACAGGCGCTGGCCACACCGGATGGGGTGATAGTGATCCATCCAGAGTCTTTCCCAGGCTTGATCTTCGAGGATTTCCCAGCGCCAGGGAGGCAGGCTTTGGCCGCTATCAGCACTTAACTGTAATAGCACTAGATCGGTGTCGATATCCGCCGGGAATAAGGCCGTCAGTGTGAGCTTTTGCCAGAGCGGAGTCTCGCCAACACCGGGTTCGAGTATCGGCACGTCAGCGCTATCGGATAAGGTTACCGAGACCGCGCCACTGTCGAGCAGGGCCTGCTCTAAGGGCGCACTTGCCTCGCTACTAGTGTCGAGATGTAACTGCAGCCAGCTCATTGCTGTCTTTTCATAATGGTGGGCATAAAGCCAAAGTCATCGCCTTGATCCACCAGAGCCAGACATAATATGAAGTCGATTTACAGACCCAGTTTCTTCTCAAGATAATGAATATTGATGCCGCCACGTTGAAATTCAGCATCGGCAACGAGATCCCGCTGCATGTCAGTATTGGTTTTAATACCAAGGATAAATAATTCGTCCAGGGCGTTGCTCATTCTCGCCAGGGCGGCGTCACGATCTTTACCGTAGGTGATAACTTTGGCAATCAATGAATCATAATTAGGCGGAATGGTGTAACCACAATACAGGTGTGAGTCGACGCGCACGCCGTTACCACCCGGCGGGTGAAAAGTCGTCACTTTGCCGGGGCTGGGCATAAAGGTGGTGGCATCCTCAGCATTAATCCGGCATTCAAACGCGTGGCCACGGAAAATGATGTCGTCCTGAGTAAAGCTGAGCGGTTCACCGCCTGCCACCAGCAGTTGCTCTTTAACAATATCGACACCGGTAATCATTTCCGTCACCGGATGTTCAACCTGAACCCGGGTATTCATTTCGATAAAGTAGTAGTGGCCGTTTTCGTAGAGAAATTCAAAGGTGCCAGCGCCGCTGTAACCGATGTCTTTGCAGGCTTTAACGCAGGATGCCAGGACTTTTTCTCGGGCTTCCGCATCAATATCCGGGGCAGGCGCTTCTTCGAGCACTTTCTGGTGACGGCGCTGCAGTGAGCAATCCCGGTCACCCAGATGAATGGCATTGCCATGGCCGTCGGCCAATACTTGAACCTCGACGTGACGCGGCGTTTGCAGGAATTTTTCCATATAGACCGTGTCATCACCAAAGGCATTTTTTGCCTCTAGCTGGGTAACGGCAATAGCATTGATCAAGTGGGCTTCGGTTTGGACCACTCGCATACCGCGACCACCACCACCGGACGCCGCTTTGATAATCACCGGGTAGCCAATATCGCGGGCGATCTGGATGGTTCGCTCATGATTGTCATCAAGCGCGCCGTTGGAGCCTGGAACGGTAGGCACACCAGCCTTACGCATGGCATCAATGGCGGCGACTTTATCACCCATTATGCGGATCACATCGGCACTAGGGCCGATAAAGGTAAAACCACTGCGCTCGACTCGCTCTGCAAAGTCGGCATTTTCAGCGAGGAAGCCGTATCCGGGGTGCACGGCAACGGAGTCAGTTATTTCCATCGCGGTAATAATGGCGGGGATATTCAAATAGCTATCGGTGGGTGAGTTGGGGCCAATACATACCGTTTCGTCGGCCAGGCGCACGTGCTTGAGGTCGGCGTCGACTTTGGAATGTACAGCGACGGTTTTGATGCCCAGCTCCTTGCAGGCGCGTAATATCCTGAGGGCTATTTCACCACGGTTGGCGATTAATACTTTATCCAGCATGGCCGAGTTCTTCCTTACGGTATTGCGAGGCTTTATTTAGATACATATTGTTTAGGTGCATACTTTAAGTGTGCTGCCGCTAAAAAACAGGCGTTTTAAATAATCGTCATCAGTGGCTGATCAAACTCTATGGGATCGCCATCTTCAACCAGAACCGCACCGATGGTGCCAGATTTGTCGGCTTCAATTTGATTCATCATTTTCATGGCCTCGACAATGCATAGGACATCACCGGCCTGAACCGATTGTCCTGGCTCTACAAAGAATGGCGAGCCAGGTGCAGGAGACCGATAAAAGGTGCCGACCATGGGCGAACTAATAATATGCCCATCGAGCGCCGGAGCAGCCGCGCCCTCATCAGCAGGCGCTGCAGCGACCGGTACCACAGTGGCCGCTGCGGGAGCTGGTGCCATAACTGCCTGAGCCATTTGCACGGGAGCCTTGTTGCGGGTAATCCGCACTGACTCCTCGCCCTCTTTGATTTCCAGCTCAGCGATATCTGATTCTTCCAGTAGTTCGATGAGTTTTTTTACTTTACGAATATCCATGAATAGTTTCCTAGAAATGTTTTCTTAAATAAGCGGGTGCTAGTTATTACTTGTTTTGGTTGAGGTGGTCGAGGGCTGCGTTTAGCGCTAACTCATAGCTCATAGCACCAAAGCCGCTGATGGTGCCAATGGCAATATCAGCAAAATACGAATGCTGCCTGAAAGGCTCGCGGCCATGGACGTTTGATAGATGCACCTCTATAAAAGGTATCGCCACTGCCAGTAAAGCATCGCGCAAGGCAACGCTGGTATGGGTAAAAGCAGCGGGGTTGAAAAGGATGATGTTGACGCCTTCCCGGCTGGCGTCGTGAATGCGTTCGACCAGTTCGTACTCAGCATTGCTTTGCAGGGCCAGCAGGTGGTGCCTGCCATCGACACTGAGCGCCGTGAGTCGCTGGTTGATATCTTCGAGATTATCAGTGCCGTAGATCTCAGGCTCTCGGCTGCCAAGCAGATTCAAATTGGGTCCGTGCAAGACAAGAATAGTAGCCATTGTGCCTCTGCTTTTTTATCGTGCCTGGCTGACAGTGCCAGACTGTAGTGGCCGGCGATAAACCGAAGTTTGCATGAGGCTCCCACGGTTGTCTAGTTTTTAGTGTTTTTCTCGATGTTTTATCCTTTTTCCACCCATTTAGCTGATGTTAAGCGCTTTCAGTGAGTTCGACGAGCGGTTTATCGATCGTTATGCTCGCACTTTTATCCGCTGACACCAAAGGCAGTCAGAACCACCTTTTCGCTCAAGAGCTGGGGCAAAATCTTTGCAGGATTCCCCTTAGCGTCATAATAAAGATAGAGGGGGACACCGCTTCTACCATGCTCATTGAGCAAGCGGGTAATATCCGGATTGTTATTGGTCCAGTCACCCTTAAGGTAGGTAATGTCATGGGTTTTTAATACCGACCGGAAAGCTTCTGAGCTGAGAGCAATTTTTTCATTCGCCAGACAGGTGATACACCAGTCGGCAGTCAGATTGATAAAAACGGCCCGGTTCTCATCCTGCAATACAGAGAGAGCCAGGGGGCTATAGGGCTCCCACAGTGGCTCTTGATCAGTGGCCTCCTGATTGACAGCAAGACTCAGGGCCGCCAACAAACTCAAAGCCAGAACGCCTCTGGAGACGATATTTTTGCTGTGACCGTTTAGCCATATGGCAAAGGCCAATAGCAGAATCCCGAGACTGACCACAATGGCATGATCAATGCTGGTTTGACGACCAAGCACCCACAGCAACCAGATGACACTGGCGTAAAGCGGAAAAGCCAGCAGCTGACTAAAGGTGTTCATCCACGGGCCGGGGGCGGGCAGCTTTTCCATCAGGCCCGGAATCCATGACAGAGCCAGAAACGGCAGGGCCATACCCAGACCCAGAGCGGCAAAAATCGCCATACTTACCCCGGCAGATTGGGTCAGTGCGACACCCAGCGCGGTACCCATAAATGGCGCCGTGCAGGGGCTGGCTACCACGGTGGCGAGAACCCCGGTCATAAAGGAGCCGCTGACGCTATTACTCTGGGTGAAATTCTGGCCGAGGTTCATCCAGCTACCACCGATAGTGAGCTGGCCGGAAAAGCTTTGCGCAATCACAAACAGCAGGTAGGCGAGCAAGGCCACAAATATCGGCGACTGGAGCTGAAAGCCCCAGCCAATCGACTGTCCGCTGCCGCGTAGGACGAGCATAACTGCCGCAATTGCCATAAAAGACAGGATGATGCCAGCGCTGTAGGCAAGGCTGTGGACATGTTTGTTATGGTCGCCAAGGTGGGCAGAGGTAGTCGCCATTACCTTGATAGACAGTACCGGAAACACGCAGGGCATTAGATTCAGAATGATACCGCCGAGTACGGCGAACACCAGAATAATGACTAGATTGCTGCTCTGGCCCAGCGTTTTTTTAAGGGGCTGAGTTTTGATCCCATTGGCATTATTGATGGCAGACGAGTCTGTCGAAACAGGGTCGACTAACTCAGCAATACCGTCGCCCGGATTAACTTCAATGTATTCGATACGAGGGGGATAACAGAGTCCGGCATCAGCACATCCCTGAGTGGTGACGGCCAGAATAAAAGCCGAACCATCATCAGCAAAGTCTACTCCAACAGGTATTGCCGGCAGCGTAGCTCGAACTTGCGTGGCAGTATAAAAAACCTCCAGATCTTTTTCGTAATAATCATCGTAAATAAACTCACCTGACTGGAACACCAGCGCCAAAGGCTGAGTAGCTTGTTTCGCCTCAGTAGGCATGATGGCGAATCGATGTTTATAAAGGTAGTAACCGGGCGCGATGTACCAGTCGATGACTAGCTCATGGCCGTCAGTGCTCGGGGTCAGTTGATACGCCTGTTCTACGGGTAGAAATTGGCCGGAGCCAGGAAGAGGGCTACTCGTTAAAGAAGAACTGATTGAAGAAGAACCAGATGAGGAGGAACTATTGAGCTGGCTAGATGGCGCGGTATTGTCTAAAAAAGTATTTTCAGCATCCGCTGGCAAGGACGCAGATAACAACAGGCTCAGGCAAACCCCTACAAACAGGGTGGGGTATTGGATTACAAATTGGTTTTTTTTGATCATTGGGTACAAGTCCCTCTTAAACTGTGGCTTTGACCCGCAGATTCTCGAAATGTTTTCAGCTATTATGAAATCCTGAAACGAATATAAAAAACCTGTAACTGAAAGTGTTAAGTAATTGGCCTGAGTCGACTTTCTAACACTCAATCGCTAAGACTACGCTGATACCGATGCAGGTACCAATGCCAGTACCAATGTGGGCATGGTACTGGTGGTAACATTATCGACAGACATTATAAGCTGATGAGATTACAGACCGACACTGCAGAAATTATACCGCTTCATGAGTTTGGTAGCGCAGGCATAGCCAGTTTTGATTTTTATATAGATCCAGTAACAGATAGCTCGACATCAATAACCAATAGAAGAGAATTCAATGGCTATACAGGATTGGACAGACCGAATAAGCTCCCGCATTAGTGGCATCCGAGGACAAGGTCGATCAACCAGCTACCGCTCGGCCGACAATAGCCAACGATCAGGCCCAGGGCGCTGGATAGTCAGAATCATTTTAGTCGCTACGCTCCTGTGCCTCGTGCTCGCCTGGTTCTGGAGCCGGGAACCCGAGGTAAAAACACCTGACGGCGCAACTAACGTCGTGCCTGGGGTAACGACAGTAACCGCGCTTATTACCGTGGTGGATACCTTGTTGGATAAACCTGGTGGATATTTAAGCAACGACATAATGCCTCCGGGCCTGTTACTGGACAATATTCCCAGCTGGGAATACGGCGTTATTATTCAGGTCAGAGACCTGGCCAAAGCGCTGCGCGAGTCTTTTGCTCGCTCACAATCCCAGTCGACGGAAGATCAAGATCTTGCTCTGGCTGAGCCGAGGTTCAATTTTGATCATGAAAGCTGGGTTCTGCCAGCCACCGAGGCCGAATACCGGGAAGGTCGAAATTACCTCGAAGGCTACTTGCAACGTCTGGTCGATGAAGACCAATACAATGCTCAGTTTTATACCCGTGCAGACAACCTGCGCTATTGGTTGAGCACCGTCGAAGCCCGGCTGGGTAGTTTATCTCAGCGTTTGGGAGCCAGTGTTGGTCAACGTCGCATCAATATTGACCTGGCTGGCGATAGTGCAGCAAAACAAGCAACACCTGCTCCCTCAGAGACCTATCGGCAAACCCCGTGGCTTGAACTGGACGATGTTTTCTATGAGGCACGGGGCACCACATGGGCGCTTATTCACTTTTTGAAAGCCATAGAAGTTGATTTTGCCGATGTTCTGGAAAAAAAGAATGCCCGAATCAGTGTGCAGCAAATTATTCGTGAATTAGAGGCCACACAAGCACCGCTAAAGAGCCCAATTATTTTAAATGGTAGCGGTTATGGGCTGTTGGCGAATCATTCGCTGACCATGGTTTCTTATATCAGCCGTGCTAACGCGGCGATGATCGATTTGCGGGAATTATTGTCCCAGGGCTAAACTGGGTACCGCTAAGAAGACTGTGAGATAACTAAAGCCAATGAATTGTTTGCGATGATAAACAGCTAAATACAAGCGGCAATAATGATAGCCTCTGGGGTATATACAGGGATAGGTAGGTGATTTTGAAGCATGATTCAGGAGATAAGTCAGCCATTTTATCGGTCAGTGATCCTGATGATCTGATGCTTACAGTCATTAACAACCAGGCGCAAGGGATAGTCGTGCTGGATAAACACGGGAACGTCGTTATCTGGAATAACTGGATGGATGACTGGACTGGGATAGCCGGCACTCGTTCTGTCGGTCGTTGCTTTGAGGCTTTGACGCCGGGCATCATTGGCAGCGAATACACACGGACTGTTAGGGACGCAATCGATACCGGAAAATCAGTGGTCTGGTCACAGGATCTCGACTCGCAACGGCTCGATATGCTCGAAGACGCTATGACTCGGGGTGACCGTTTATTGCCTTTATCGCGAGTTAGTGTTGCTCCCTTGCAGGTAAACGGTGGTCAGGGTTGTATGCTGGAATTTGTCGAGGCAGCCTTTAACCCCATTCACTTGCGTGATGCTGGCACCCCAGAACCCTCATCTGGGAAAGCCATAGAGCAAGCACCGGCTAGCGATCAATTCCCCGTTTATTTAGCATCTTCCGACGCCGCTATGCTGAGTCTCGATAGATCGGGAATAATTCGGGATGTTAGCGATCCCTTGTTAAAACAAACCGGATACTCTCGCCAGCAACTGCTAGACACGCCAGTGCGCATGCTCTTCCCGACCTTGAGCGAACACTACGATATTGAAGATTATCGGGCCTTGACCGAAGAGCATTTGAGGCAAAGTTCGGATGGCGTGATCGAAGCTGCAACTTTGAACGGCCAGCTGAGGGCTTTTAAAATCACCGTTTACCCCTCGACAATCAAGGATGACCTTTTTGTACTAATGTGCGAGGATTTTGCCCTTCAATCCGGCGCACAAAATACCATTAAGCGGCAGCGGGAGATGTTGGCCGCAGTGTTTGGTCAGGTGGCCGATGGCATTGCCCTGGTCGATTACGATGGCTTAATCGAACAAATTAACCCGGTTGGCCTCGCAATGCTGGGTATACGCGTTGGGCAGGAACAGGGCGTCCCCGTCGAGACAATTATCGCAATGCTGGATGGTCGGGGTAAGAGCATAAACCCAAGTCATGAGGCACTTAGCCGCGGTTCAGTGTATACAACGCCGGACGATACTTTTTTGCAGGTTCAGTCGCGTGAACCTATCCGTATAAGTGGAACGGCGATACCTCTAAGAGATCGGGATAATGACCTGACTGGCTGTATGCTGGTGTATAGAATTGTCGAACAAGCTCGGCGGGTATCGAGCCGTTTATCCTGGCAGTCTGACCACGACCCCCTCACCGAGCTACCCAACCGCCAGTTTTTAGAAAATCAATTGGTTAAAGCCATAGAAGCTGCGCGAAACAGCGATCAGACCCACGTATTGCTTTATATCGATTTGCATAATTTTTCACTGGTTAACGACACCGGGGGACGAGTCGCTGGGGATACTTTATTGCTCGAATGCGGCAAGTTACTTCAGCAGGTGGTCGGCGTAGATCACCTGGTAGCGCGTATAGGCAATGATGAATTTGCGGTTTTATTACACGATTGTATGGTCGAGCAAGCTCGCGAGATAATCGAAGACCTGCTTGTCAAAATCAAAGCGTTTTCCTTTCCCTGGCAGGAAAGGCGTTTAAAAATTGGCGTCAACATTGGCGTGGAAGTTATCGACCATAATACCAGTTCCGAGCTTGATGTTCTGGTTAGCGCAGCCTCTTCCTGCGCGGCGGCGAAGGCCAGTGGCCGCAACCGTGTGTTTTTTCGCCAACAACGGGATGAAGGACTGGTTAGCCGGAAAGCGGGGGAATGGATTCCGAAAATCAGTGAGGCACTTGAACAAGGTCGCTTTCGTCTGCACTACCAGCCCATTGTGGCGATCAATGGTGGGGTAAAGGAATATAGTCACTTTGAAGCACTGGTTCGAATGGTCGATGAGTCAGGTCAGCTAGTAGCGCCGGGAGAATTTATTCCCGCCGCAGAGCTTTATGGCCTTATCGATGACATAGATCGCTGGGCAGTGAGACAGGTGATTACCGAGCTGAGTGCCAAAAAACTAAGTAAGAAACCAGATTTGCGAATTGCGGTTAATCTTTCTGGGGCTACCATCAGTGATGAGCGATTTAAAGATGATTTACTTAAGTGGATTGATGAATCGAAAATCAATCCTCATCAACTGCAATTTGAAATTACTGAAACTGCGGCGGTTCGACAATTTGATCGAGCCCTCGATTTAATCCATGCCCTCAAGGCCAAAGGTTGTTATTTTTCGCTCGATGATTTCGGTAGTGGCCTATCTTCTTTTGCCTACCTCAAGGAATTACCTGTGGATTTCCTGAAAATTGATGGCGGTTTTGTTCATAACATAGAATTAAGTGATATCGATTATTCTATGACGAGCACCATCAATCATCTGGCCCAGGTTATGGGTATCGCGACTATCGCCGAGTGTGTCGAGAATCAGGCCCAGTTGACCATCCTGGAGCAGATCGGCGTTGACTATGCGCAAGGCTTTTTAATCGCTACTCCCCAGCCGATAGAAAAACTATTTCCCTGAGTTAATATTTGTCCTGAGCACGGCCTCATAAGTTTTGTTGAAGATTAATTTTGTAGTGACTCAAGGATGCCCTTATGTTGGTCAATGTGTAAGCGCGGACCGAACTGAGTGACCACGGTAGCAGCAGCAATACTTGCTAGTCGGCCGGCTTTGGTATAGTCAAAACCCTGGGTGATACCGTACAAAAACGCCCCGGCAAACATATCGCCCGCACCGTTGGTATCCACAGCAGTGACCGGAGTCGCTGCAATCTCATGAACGGATTTGCCATCGTAAATTAACGCGCCTTCTGAACCGAGAGTAATGGCGAAAGTCGCTGCGGTGGGTTTCATCGCTTCGACGACCCCGACCATATCGCTTTGTCCAGTCCAGGCCATCGCCTCTTCGCGGTTGCAAAACAATAAGTCGACTCCTTGGCCGATCATGTCATCAAGACCCTCTCGAAAATGGGCCACCATGCCGGGGTCTGACAGGCTAAGCGCCGTTCTGGTGCCATTTTTCTCTGCGTGCTCCCTCGCTTTGATGGCCGCTGCTCGGCCCGTCGGCGAGGTCACAAGATAGCCCTCCAGATAAAGAAAAACCGACGCTGTCACCGCACTTAGGTCGAGATTAGCAAGGCCAAGCGTTTCGCTAATGCCCAGATAAGTATTCATGGTACGCTCGGCATCGGGGGTGACTAACACCTGTCTCTTATACACATCTGACGCTGCCGACGATCGCATAAGTGTAGAT
>JAHRWI010000198.1 GCA_019090225.1 Porticoccaceae bacterium | reverse complement strand
GGACTCTGCTTTGCCAGGAAGCTCTATGCATCAAACAGCGGAAGCCTCTTCCATAAACGTCAGTAGTTCAAACGGGAGTTCTGAGGTAGCGTCGGTAGATCACAGGGTTATTGATGCAAAAATTGGGGGGTCGACTAGCGAGCTACCATCCAGCATAAAACCGCAGGTAGCCAGCCAAGCTGACGGGCAAACGGCTACGCAGGAGGATTTTGGGTCTGCAAGCTTTGGTACTAAAACTGATTCCGACCGGTTGGGGTCTGGTACTGAACAGACGGCTGCCGGTATTAAAATCCATAAAAAGCCGATGCTTGATCCGGCTTTGCGAGAGCGAGATGTGATTGAGCGGGCGCTTCAAAGAGGTGATCTAGAGGCGGCTGAAGAGGCGTATCGACGAGTGTTGAAATTAAAACCCGATGATGTTGATGCCATGATCGGGTTAGCTAATATCTTTTTTAATCGTGGCTTAATAAAGCAAGCGCAAAATGCGTATTTTGCAATACTAAATAAAAATCCTGAAAACCTATTTGCTAAAGTGGGTTTGATTAATATTGGTGTCATGGATCCAGCCAATCTTGCTGGCGGCAGCGAGCTTAAGCAATTGATTATCGAACATCCAGATCAGCACTTCCTCCACGCAAGTCTCGGTAGCTTTTATGTTCGTAGAAACAACTGGCCAGCAGCTCAAGCCGCTTATTTTGAAGCGCTCGCTCTCGATACTGAGAATCCTGACTACGCCTTTAATTTGGCCGTTAGTCTCGATCAATTAAATAAACCTGATATCGCCGCTCGCTATTATAGAAGCGCGTTAGAATTAATTGGCAAGCAGGCTGCTGGGTTCTCTGAGAGTGATATCCGGCGACGTTTGCAGCAGTTGTCCGGGGATTTGCCGTGACCCCTCCTGAGATACAGTCTGCGTCAAGAAAAAAGAGAATCGGTGATCAACTAATTGATAAGGGCGTTATTGGCTCGGACCAATTGAAAATCGCACTTCTCGAACAGAAACGTTCGCACGCCAAATTGGGAGAAATACTTGTCAGTCTTGGGTTCTTAACCGAGTCTGTTCTTAACGAAGCCCTGGGTGAATCGCTGGGCCATGATAGCGTACAGCTAAACGATGTAGTGCCAGATGTTGAAGCCTTTGCATTTATTGACAAGCAGTTGGCCTCGAAACTAAATATTATGCCGTTCAGCTACGACCCCGATCAACGCATATTAATGATCGCAATGGCCGATACTTTCGATATTTTATTGCTTGATCGAATCAATGCGATGTTGCCCGCGGAGGTGCAAGTCCAGCCTGTGCTCAGCAGTGAAGCTGATATTAATGCTGCCATTGATCGATTTTATGGTTATGAGTTGTCTATAGACGGTATTTTACAGGAGATAGAAACAGGCGAGATTGATACACATGGTACGCTTAATATTGAGCGGGCTGAATACAGTCATCCAACGGTCCGTTTGGTCGATGCGTTTCTTACCGATGCTGTGAAACAGGGCGCCTCGGATATTCATTTTGAACCTGAGGAGGGTTTTTTGCGGGTGCGCTATCGTATCGATGGTGTGTTGCGGCAGGTTAGAAGCCTGCATAGGAAGTACTGGCCGTCGATAGTGGTAAGAGTAAAAGTTCTCGCGGACATGAATATTGCTGAAACTCGAGCGCCGCAAGATGGCCATATTTCATTAAAAATTTCTGGATTTCCAATCGATTTCAGGGTGGCAGCACAGCCTACCTTGCATGGAGAGAATATTGTTCTGCGCATTCTGGACAGGAGTAAAGCGATTGTTCCTTTGGAGGATCTAGATATAGCGGATCATCACCGCATCGCGCTGAAGCTGATGATGGCCAGGCCTGAAGGTATCATTTTGGTGACCGGGCCGACTGGTAGTGGTAAAACTACAACACTTTATTCCTTGCTTAATTACCTAAATGATGAGTCTGTCAACATCATGACGTTGGAGGATCCGGTAGAGTATTCAATCAATATGATTCGTCAGACATCGTTGAATTCGGCGGTCAAAATGGATTTTGCGGAAGGTATACGTTCCTTGATGCGGCAAGACCCCGATATTATTTTGGTAGGTGAAATGCGGGACCTTGATACTGCCAGTATGGGTTTCAGGGCAGCGATGACTGGACACCAGGTGTTTTCAACCCTACATGCAAATTCTGCACTTGGCTCTTTTGCGCGGTTATTAGATATCGGTATTCAGCCGGGTATCGTAGCTGGCAATATTATTGGCATAGTTGCTCAACGGTTGATTCGGAAGTTATGTGTCCACTGTCGTGAACAGGTTGCGCCGGGCGAAATTGAACGTCAGTTATTAACAACATCGGGAAACGCACCGGAATTTATATATCAAGCAGTGGGTTGTGAACGCTGTGGGCAAAGGGGTTACAAAGGGCGGCTGGCATTATTGGAAATTCTTAAGATGGATGATGATCTCGATGAACTTGTAGCCAAAAGCGCATCAATACGAGAAATAGGCGAGCTAGCCGAGTCGAAGGGGTTTACGCGTCTCGTGGATGATGGCTTGGCGCGCGTTTATTTAGGCGACACTACTCTTGATGAATTGTCTCGAGCGGTGGATTTCAGCGCTCGATTGAACCTGGAATGAGTTGCCGATAATGGCGCAATTCGCATATAAAGCTATTGACCGAAAAGGTAAAAAAGTCACCGGTTCGATCCTGGCAAACAATATCGAAGATCTTGAATTTCGTTTAAGCAAATATGGACAGGAGTTAATTAGTGCGAAACCACAAAAAAAGCGTAGTCGATTGTTTTCTAGATCAAGTATCGATCGTCGGGCTCTGATTGTATTTTTTATCGATTTAGAGCAGATGGCTGGCGCGGGGATAGCCATTATCGACTCGTTAATCGAAATGCGTGATAGTGCATCATCTCCCGCTATGCTGGAAATGACTGCTGGCTTGGTTGAAGCTATCTCTAGCGGAAAGTCGTTATCTGAGGCGATGGAAGAGTATCCCAGGATCTTTAATCAGATAACGATCAAACTGATTATTGCCGGCGAGCATACCGGCAACATGGTACATATTTTTGGTGAATTAAAAGATACTCTCCGGTGGCAGGACGATGTGATCAGCAAGACAAAGAAATTGATGATGTACCCGCTTTTTGTTGGTGTCATTGTATTTGCCGTAATCTGCTTTCTAATGATCTACCTGGTACCGAAGCTGATTAGCTTCATTTTGTCTATGGGTCAAGAAGTACCTTTGATTACCCAGGTGCTTATTTATGTTTCCGAAATATTTGTCAATTATTGGGGTGTTATTGTTTTAGCTCCCCCGGTCTTGCTCTTCGTTGGACGAGAAATCTTAAAAAGGAATGCCCGCGCACAATACCTATTTG
This sequence comes from Porticoccaceae bacterium, assembly GCA_019090225.1. GTDB lineage: Bacteria > Pseudomonadota > Gammaproteobacteria > Pseudomonadales > Porticoccaceae > HB2-32-21. Next base: position 7,418 of record JAHRWI010000198.1, on the reverse strand, counting down.
ATGAATATCAATTAAAAGTGCCTCTCCTCGGCGAGGCACTAAAAAAAATAATGTTATCGCGCTTTACCCGAAATTTTGCCTTGCTTTATGACGCAGGGATAAGCGTGCTTGATTGCTTGGATGTTAGCGAAAAAACCGTCACCAACACTTATTTGGCTGGAGAATTAGCTTATACGCGTCAGCAAATTCAAGAGGGTGCCAGCATCAATGAAGCCTTCACCAAGGCGGAGCTATTTCCGGCTTTGGTATTGCGAATGATTCAGGTAGGAGAAATGACAGGCGGGTTGGGTAATTCCCTCGCTAATGTCAGTGACTTTTACACACGGGACGTAAACGATTTGATCGATAAGCTTCAGTCGATGATCGAACCGTTTATGACTGTATTTATGGGTCTGCTATTGGGATGGATTATGTTGGCAGTACTCGGCCCCATATATGACATTATTGGTACGATACAGTTTTGAGCGCATAGACCGTGAAAAGAGAAAAAATAATTTTCCGATTTACTGACCGAGTGCTGACCATTTATCGGTGGTCGGACGGTGGAGTCTCTATCGAGGCAAATTGCCCATTACATGAGCAAGAAAGTGAACGAATTTTTAGTGAAATGTGCGATGGTTGGAACGAGATTGTAGGCTATATATTACTGGATTTATCCAGTGAGGAATTCCATCAAGAGCAGTTGCCTCATGTGCGAGGTAGAGACGGCAGTCGAATGCTCAAAAGAAAGCTTAATAAACTATTTCCTGGAAGCGAATACACCAATTTCACATTATTCGAAAGGCAAAAAACCGGCCGGCGCGATGATATATATCTATTAGCTGGTGTGACTGATATTTCTGCCATCCAAGCCTATATAGATATTATGGTGGCTCAAAATATGGAAATAGGTGGTGTATTTTCAATACCCCTGCTAATTCCAGAGTTTATCAAGCCGCTGGATCATGAAATCAAGACTGTAGTGATCATCGGTGAAGAGCAAATAGACGGTGGCCTTATATTTCGTCAAACTTTCTATGACAACGGCCATCCTTATTTCAGCCGAGTGACCTCGACTACAAGTAGCGAGCCCGAACAGCTCGCCGTTACATTTAATCGTGAAATAGAGCGAACCTGGCAATACCTGAACAGTCGCCGAATGTTAGATTCAGGTGTCGATCTTCAAGTGTTGCTAATTGTCCCACCTGCACTGGAAGCAAATCTCGATGTCAATATCAGGGTTGAGCATTGTGATTATGTTTTTATAAGACCAGGAGAGTTGGCGAGCCTTCACGATGTTGAAGAGATTGCCATGCAGGCTGACTTTCGATTACTTGTAGCGTATATGTTGGGAAAGAAAGCCAACAGAAAGACACATTATAAGCCTGAAAAACTTGCCTTTTTTAGACGGCACCAGCAGGTTAACCGATTCCTGGTTGCCGCCAGCATTCTTATAGCGGTGTGCACGTTTGGTATATTGGCAAACAACATTTTAGCGGGTAGAAATATTGAACAATCCACTCACCAACTGGCTCCGTTGATTGCTGTCAAAGACAGGCAGCTTCAAAGTTTGCGGACCTGGTTTAACAAGCGTAATACTTCGCCCGAAGAAATGAAGACCGTGGTGACTACGGCAAGGAAAATAGCAAAACCAAACCCATTACCACAACGGCTATTCGAGGTGATTAGTAAAGGCTATACAGGCTTTGGCGATCTTTCGATTACCAGCCTTGAGTGGAAGTTAGTATTTGTTTCCGCACAGGAAGGCCCTGGTGATAAATATAACGGGCCGGGTACACGGGATAACCTGGATGTTAGCGCTGATCCTGAGGATGATACAGCGCTGTCTATGGGCAAAACCTCTGAAATGACAAAAACAATACAGATATCATTAATTGGAGAGATTGATGACTTTACAGGGAGCTACCGTCGAGCTATAGAACGGATAGAATCTTTTGCGAAAGTGCTGGAGCTTGATGAGGCTATTGCGCAGGTGGCTGTTACGAAATTGCCTATCGACATCGACCCAGCCAAAGATATAAACCGCTCCGTAGCTGAGACAGCGCCGCCCGTATTCGAAATACAGTTTCAATTCGAGCAGGGTTATCTGTGAAGCCTGCCATTAATTTTACGTTAATTCGCACGCGAGCTATTTTGCTCTTCTTGGTGTTGGTTGTTTGCTCGCTACTAGTGATAAAAGTGTTTTCATTTGTTGGGAGCAAACAACAGATGCTGTTCTCAGTGGAATCCGAGCTGGACGAAATCCAACTGGAGATCAAAAGTTTACAGGGTATGGTGACGTTGTTTGAGAATTATAGAGCTGAGTATCAACGATATGTGTCTAGAGGTTTTCTAGATCAGGAGAATAGACTGTCATGGGTGGAGAGCCTCGAAAACACCGCTAACGACCTTGGTCTCAATGAGCTGCGTTATCACATTGAACCGCAACAGCAAGTGTTAACGCTTGTTGGTGGCGTACCTGCGGGTATTAATTTAGCGGCCTCGAAACTGTCTATAGAGTCGAATCTGGTTCACGAAGGTGATTTGATAATGTTACTAGATGGGCTGACGGAGGTTCGGTCGGGGCTGTTGGTCGTCGATGGCTGTAAAATAGATCGTGTGGTCCGTAATGCTGACCTGACTATTGATGCTAATTTTAAAGCAAATTGCGATACGCATTGGTATACCGCTCGCTATACCAGCGATATGATTTTTGAGTTGGATGATGAATTATGAGGTTTTTAGTGCTTGTTTGCTGGCAACTGAAGCTCGCGATAACAGGGATTTTCTTGGGTCTATTATTTGTCGCCCAGTGTAATGCATTTGGCATTCTCTTTACCTCCCCCGAACAACGGGCTCAACTTGACGGACAGCGAGAGCACGGAACGATTTTTAGATCCGTAGTTAAAAGCTCAAAAGGGTTGGCACATAGCCCAGAGTCTGACCGTGTCGTTTTTAATGGATATGTTAAGCGTAGAGCTGGCCATGGAACTGCCTGGGTGAATAATAAAGTTGTAAAAAAAGATGAGGAAAATCGAGGCATTTCTGTAAATTTAATGCGGGTAAAAAATGTGGCGGTGTCTGTGAAGCCGGGTCCTTCAATGGCAGCGGTAAATTTAAAACCGGGCCAGAGCATATCGGTGAGAACAGGGTTGATTAGTGAAGGCTATATTAACCTACGAGCAATGCCGACATCACCTACCAATAAGGGCGATACAGATAAAACAGTAATCATGTCAGATGAAAATGGGGCTACACCAATTGAATCCGACGGGACGGTATTTATTAAATGATTAATAGGTTAGCCGTTAACGCAGGATTTCAGTACCAAAAGGGCGCGGGTTTAATCGTGCTGATCCTCCTTATGGTGGTGACAATTTCAACAATACTTCTAACAAACCTAGCGGGTCGCCACAAAAATACACTACAGGAACGTCAGAAAACGCAATTTGCCTTGATGGGTATTCGTGAAGCCCTGATTGGATACGCTATGGCTAATGGGCGGCTACCCTGTCCGGATGTTGTGGCTTCAGCAGATGGTGTTCAGGATTTAACGGGGACATCTTGTTCGAGTGCAGAAGGTCTTGTGCCATGGGTGGATCTTGGTGTAGGCGAGTTCGACGCATGGGGGCACGGGTATAACTACCGTGTGACCGCTGACTTTGCCGACACTATAGATGGCACGCTTTGTGGCGTACCTGTCAGTGGTGTTTCCTTCGAACTATGTTCGTTCGGTGATATTACAATTCGAGATGCTATTGGTGCGATTATAGATAGCTTAATTCCTGCCACTGTAACGTCTCAGGGGAAAAACTGGGTGTTGATACCGCCCGGGCCGCTACCTGCTGTGCCGGATGAACGCGAAAATGTCGATAACGACACAGATTTCGTCAGTAGGGCGCAATCAACTGGTGTTGCGGGGTTTGATGATCAAGTGGTTTGGCTTCCGCTAGCTATACTTATAGGTAGAATGCAAGATGCTAATAAACTGTAACTATTAGCTATTTTAAAATAGGGTAATTTACTGTAATTACTGTAGGTGTTTTACGATCGGTTAACGCCTGGATGGACAGTACATCTAGCGCGATAGGTTTGAATTTTAGTGTCCTGAAGGCCAAAATAATTAGCGACGAAAAAATGAGTGATAGGAGAGCAGCGGTACATGTATAAGCCAAAGCCCTTAACTGGGCAATTTAACCAAAGGGGTTTTTCTTTGCTTGAAATGGCTGTTGTTCTGGTTGTGATTGGCTTGATTCTAGGTGGACTATTGATGCCGTTATCCACACAACTAGAAAAGCAAGATCGTCAAGAAACAGAACAAAGCCTGGCGCAAATTCATGAATCAATAATAGGCTTTGCGATGGCGAATGGTCGTTTACCCTGTCCAGATAGTACGCCCCCACCGCCCAATCGTGATGGCGTTGAAGATGCCTGTGGGACGGGGTTTGGTGTTGATGGAAACATTCCGTGGGTGACCCTCGGGATAGGTCAGCACGATGCTTGGGGACAAGCGTTTACTTACCGTGTGACCGGTGCCTTTGCCGATTGCAACCCCGGGTGCGGCGCTACCGGGGTTTCTTTTGATTTGGCTGCTGCAGGTGATATTAATGTTCTCGATTCGGCTTTTCCAGCAGGGGCTCTCGTTGCAAGTCAAGTACCCGCTGTAGTCATATCCCATGGTCAAAATTGGGCCTCGATGACAAATGCGGCGGCTGCGGGCGCGGATCAATGGGAAAACAGGACTAATGACACAAACTTTGTCGATAGAATATATTCTAAAACTAGCACGCCTGGTAATCCCGTATTTGATGACCAAATTATCTGGGTTTCGCCAAATATTCTAAAGGCTCGGATGGTAGCCGCAGGGGAATTGCCGTGAGAGGTTTCGCATGGTATTAATTGCGTTAAGCATTAACCGCTTGTATTTAATATCTAAAGTAGATTGTGATATAGTCGTGTGGCGGTCACGATAGGTAAATATCAGGCGCCCTATATATGGTCGAAGGAGGTTTTAGAATGAAAGTTAACGCTAGAATATCGAATAACAACATTATTAAGACATCAGGATATCGAATAGCCAGCAAATCAAAGCAATCAGGATTCACGCTCGTAGAAATCGCGATTGTGCTTGTGATTATTGGTTTGATACTCGGTGGAGTACTGCAGGGTCAGGTGTTGATTGAAAATGCTAAATTTAAGCGTTTCGTGAAAGAAATTGACAGTTATCGAGTGGCCTACCACACTTTTCAGGATACTTACCGAGGTTTGCCTGGCGACCTTGCAAATGTGGCTGCTTTGGATGCAGCTGCTACAGCTGGTAATGGCAACGGACAAATTACCACAAGTTATTGTGGCACCAATAATGAAGAGGCTTGCCTTGTTTGGTCTCACTTACGTTATGCCAAGTTGATAGTGGGCGACCCAAGCCTAACAGATGCTACGGCCCGGCCTAATCATCCATTTGGTGGCCCAGTAAGCTCAATAGCTTATGGAAACTGGGGTAACGGGGTACAGGAAAATAAATTAATGCTTCAGACAGTCCCTGGGGATATCGCTCAGCGTTATGATAATGAATATGATGACGGTGATGCTACCAGTGGCAATATAGGCCGTATTGGTGGAGCAGGGGCAGCGTATAACATTAATGGAACGATAAACCTTGCGGTAACGATGTGAGTGATAAAGCAGGGCTTTACCTTAAATTTCAAATTGCAAAAGAGCATTTACCTTGGTCGATGTTACGATAAACCGCCGGCAGGATCATCGTTTAAGCGGCCCGTTTATTAGCGTAAAAATTCGTAAACGGGGCATCGGTTTTAAACGGTGGTCGGATGACGCTACCTTGCTAGACATAAGCTCAAATGGTTTGTCAGTTACCTCGAGGTGCCTAAACCTTAATACCCTACAAAAAGTCGAGTTTGAATTAGTCTTGGAGGGCCAGAAAATATTTGGTGTTGCGATAGTCTGTTATTCCGGTTTTATAGACAAACAAAAAAAATATGGTCTTTTATTTATACAGATCAACCCGGAATATGATCAAATATTTGCCGGCAAAATGTTGTCGGTCAACGAAGTCAAATCTCTCGGTGAGGAAGTTGCTGAAAGTTTTATGCTTCAGTCCGCGATTCGAAACGATGACTATGAATTGAATAGACAAAACCAATTAATGATCGATGCTATCAACTCTATGGCTGTTCGTCTCGGTGGTATGGGCATGAAAATCAGGGACGAGGTAGGTAATATCCTGAATCCTGACGCGTCTCTGAAAATTCTGAATAATGGACAATTGAGTTTTCCTGTATTTTCGCCTGATACCAATCAGGTTCTTCGCTCCGCCGTTACGACAGTATGGAAGCAAGGTGAGGAGCAGGCTCATTATCAAGTGACAACGGGCAAGGTATTTGAATCTCTGGTTGATTTGCTTGAATACGTCTGTGCTTCTTTTGGGAACCTATCCGCTCTGCGCTAGGTTGTTTATTGGCCGTGTTGCCCTGCTGTAAAGCGCTGGTGTCGTTTACCGATATCGCTCAGCTAACCTCTGGGTTTGCCAATTATACGATTATTTAATAGACGATAATTTCGTTTGTTATATTTATTGCCGATTCCCGATACACTAGGTTTCGTTAACGGAATCTACAGAGAGCCACTGATTGCCTGAACAAGATGTACACTGAATATTTTGGTCTCAAAGTGCAACCTTTTCGGGTTACGCCCGATACTACTCGTTTCTATGCCGGTGGCGAACGTGAATCCCTCCTAAATGCTGTGCTTTATGCAATATCTCACGGTGATGGCATAATTAAAATTGTCGGTGAGGTAGGCAGCGGTAAAACAATGCTCACCCGTATGCTGGAGAAAAGTTTACCGAGCAGTGTTCGCGTTATATATTTACCTAACCCAAGCCTTAAAGCAGACGACCTTATTTACACTATTGCCCATGAACTTGGGCTAAGTGTTAGCAATGCGAATGGTAAGAGTCATACATTGCAAACAGTTCAGGCCAAGTTAGTCAGTCTGCATTCCGAAAATCAAAGCGTAGTTGTATTTATTGATGAAGCGCAGTGTATGCCCCTGGAATCACTCGAGGAGTTACGCTTATTAAGTAATCTAGAAACCGAGACGGAAAAACTGCTACAAGTGGTGTTATTTGGACAGCCTGAGCTTGATTTACATCTTAGCCATGTTTCCGTGAGACAAATCAAAGAACGTATTATTCACAATTTGTATCTCAAGCCCTTTGGTAAAGAGGAGGTTGCAGAGTATGTGGCCTTTAGATTACATAAAGCTGATTATAACGGTCCTCCGCTTTTTACCAGGCAAGCGCTAAAAGCTCTTGCCCGTTTCTCTAAAGGACTCCCGAGAAGATTAAGTATATTAGCTGATAAAAGTTTATTGGCTGCATTCGCAGCGCAATCACTGTCTCTTATACACATCTGACG
>JAHRWI010000197.1 GCA_019090225.1 Porticoccaceae bacterium | reverse complement strand
CTACCCCGGTGCCCAGTGCGATGTAGAATCTTATCTCTACTTACCCCTGCTGGAAAAACTCAACTATATGCCCAAAGAAAAATATTCATTTGGGCCGGAAATTCTCGATCACAGTCTTGCCATCGCCAAAGAATATAATCTTTACGATGGTGCCCTCATGCAAACCGGTGTCACCGATATGCGCTGGGATGAGGACAGCAAACGCTGGATAGTCAGCACTGACCGTGGCGACGTGATCAAAGCCCGCTTTGTGCCCATGGCTACAGGTATCCTTGCCAAGCCAAAACTACCCCGCATTGCTGGCATCACTAAATTTAAAGGCCACACCTTCCACACCAGCCGCTGGGATTTCGAATACACCGGTGGTAATACCATGGGTGATATGACTGGCCTCAAAGATAAGCGGGTGGGTATTATCGGCACTGGCCCCACCGCTCTCCAGTGTATCCCCGCTCTCGGTAAATACTCGAAAGAACTTTATGTCTTCCAGCGCACCCCATCCGCCATTGATGTGCGGGGTAACCACCCGACTAACCCTAAATGGGTGGAGTCTCTTGAACCCGGTTGGCAAGCGCGGCGCATGGAAAACTTTAATATCATCACCAACGGCGGTTATCAGGACGAGGACCTGGTCGATGACGGCTGGACTGATCTCTTCGGCCGCCAGATCGGCGTGGTGCGCGATAGCGAATCCCGAGCAAGACTGACCACAGAAGAAAAGGCCGCACTCAAGGAGCTCACCGATTTACAGAAGATGGAAGAAATACGTGATCGTGTTGATGCCATTGTGGTTGATAAAGAAACTGCTGAGAACCTTAAAGCTTATTATCGGCCGTTCTGTAAGCGTCCCTGTTTCCATGATGATTACCTGAAAACCTTCAATCGTCCGAGCGTCACGCTGGTCGATACCGATGGCAGAGGTGTTGAGGAGATCAACGAAAAAGGTGTCGTGATAGACGGCAAGGTTTACGAGCTAGACTGCCTGATCATTGCCACCGGCTTTGAAACCGGCACCAGTTTCACCAGTGCTTCCGGTTTTGATATTGTCGGTCGCAATGATACCAATTTAAGTGAAAAATGGGCCGATGCACCGTCCACCATGCATGGACTATTCAGCCATCATTTCCCCAACTGTTTCTTTATGGGGCTATTTCAGACCGGTCTGACCGTTAGCCTACCCCATACGCTGGATGAGCAGGCGATGCATATTGCCTACGTGGTCGATCATTGTCTCAAAAATGATGTGGGGGCGGTCGAAACCACACAGGAAGCGGAAGATACCTGGTGCGATGTTATCGATCAAAAGGCCCATAACAACACCGAGTTTTATGATGCCTGTACGCCCGGTTACTACAACAATGAAGGCAAAGGCGGGGTGAACAAGAATAACTTCCTGACCAATCAATATGGCGGAGGGCCCATAGAATTTTTTGAAATCCTCAAGAACTGGCGAGAGGAGGGGAACCTCAAGGGTCTGGACGTTTCATAAACAAGCTCTGAGTACCAATTGAGTTATTGGCAGGAATATTATTAATAATATTCCTGCTTTTTTATGTCTAAAAAACCACACGTAGACGTTCCTTCGCTCAGGACGAGCGGTTTTTGACTGTGAATATGCGGGTGTTTATTGCAAGTTTGGCCTTCTTGCCCCGGGCTTTCCCTGTTACAACAATTGACAAGCCGACAAACTGAGTCAGAAAACTATGGGTTCAATAACTCTCGTTAAAAAAGCATGGGCGATAAAATAACGGGGAGAAAAAATTAGAGATGATAAAATCAAAGCATCAGGTTTCACGGTGAGTACGCTGAACAAGTTTTCTGAATTTGCCCCGTCCAGTCCGGCAACTTAAACGGTACTAACTTTTTTACCGACCTCTACGGTGGTGGGCTGGAAGAGTATCTTTCTGATACTTAAGGACTAGCATGATGAAGGTAAGTTGCGCGGTCTTGAGGTGACGTAGCACGCTGCCCGTTTTTGAGTGGCCCGTTTATTTCATCAGGGCAACACTTTTTACCTGGGCATAAACAATTTTGTCCGGCTTTATATCGAGGATATGCACCGAGCGGCGGGTAATACGCGCTAACAGGCTTTGCCCGCCGACATCACAGCGCACCAGCATTTGCGAGGGGTCGCGGTCAGGGTCGATGCTAACAATGCGCACGGGGAAGCTATTGCTAATGCTGATTTGTTGCGGTGGAATTAAGGCGAGGCTGACATCGCGGGCGCAGACCCTGAGCCGGGCTTTATGGTCAATGGGCAAGCCGTTGTAGGACACTGAAACCTGACCACTCTTAAAAGCGAGGCTGGTGAGATGAAACTCTTTATCGTGGCCGACAACACTGGCATTGAGCACGGCGGCGGCATCTTCAAAATGGGCGAGGGGCAATTGAGGGTCGGTGAGCAATGCATTGAGTTCCCCAGCAGCCTGAACCCGGCCCTCATCTAAGAGGATGAGATAGTCGGCCAATTGTTGTACTTCCTGTGGCGAATGGCTGACGTAGAGCACTGGGATATCTAGGGCCTGATAAAGACTCTCAAGGTAGGGCAAAATCTCGGCTTTACCGTCTGTATCAAGGCTGGCCAGGGGTTCATCCATCAACAGTAGTTGCGGACTGGTGAGCAAGGCGCGGGCGATGGCGACACGCTGGCGCTGACCCCCAGACAGTTGATCGGGCTGGCGGTCGAGCAGGGCTTCCAGGCCGAGCCAGGCAACGACTTCATCGATCTTTATTTTACGCTGGTCTTTGGCGATGCGTTGCCAGCCGTACTCCATGTTTTTGCGCACATTCAGATGGGGAAAGAGGCTGGCTTCCTGAAACACATAAGCGATGGGGCGGCGGTGAACGGGCCAGGATTGTTGTTCGTCGTGCCAGCAAGCGCCCTTAATAGTGAAGTAACCCTTATCGGGTTTTTCCAAACCGGCGATACAGCGCAATAGCGTGGTTTTACCGGAGCCAGACGGACCGAATAATGCCGTTACACCTTTGCCCGGTGCAGTAAAATTAACGTCCAACTCAAAATCTTTACGCTTTAGCTGGAAGTGTGCCTCGATAGCATGGCCGTTTGCGCCAGGAGATTCGCTCACTCACAGACCTCGTTTAAACGTGTTTTGATTAAACGTTTCTAGATTAAACATGCTTAGCCGGGCTTTTATCCGTGTGCCAGTAGAGTGTGAGCAGAATGATAAACGAGAACACCAGCATACCGGCTGCCAGCACATGGGCCTGGTCGTATTCATAGGCTTCGACGTGATCGAAAATCGCCACTGACAAGACCTGGGTTTCTCCTGGAATATTTCCGCCGATCATCAAGACCACACCGAATTCGCCCAGCGTGTGGGCAAAACCGAGTACCGCGCCGGTTAATAAGCCGGGTTTTGCCAGAGGCAGGGCGACGCTAATAAAACGGTCCCAGGGCGAGGCCCGTAGCGTGGCTGCGACTTCGAGGGGCCGTTTACCGATGGCGGCGAAGGCATTTTGAATAGGCAGTACCGCAAAGGGCAGGGAGTAAATGACTGAGGCAATGACCAGACCCGTAAAGGTAAAAGGTAATACGCCAATGCCGAGACTCTCAGTAAATTGGCCCACCCAACCTCGAGGGCCAAGTAATAATAATAAATAAAAGCCCAATACCGTTGGCGGTAGCACCAGCGGTAGCGCGACCAAGGCGTTAATCACCTGTCGATAACGCCAGCGACTATTGGCTAGCCACCAGGCCAGGGGGGTGGCAATGCACAGTAATAGCAGTGTGGTAATAGTCGCGAGGTGTAAGGTTAGCCAGATGGCTTGGGTATCAAATTGAGAAAAGTCCATGGTCGCTATTTTGTCAGGTCTGTGTCGACTTTGTTAGCGCTAGTACATTCACGGGATAGCAGCTTCATGGGGCAGTATTTTTAGTGAAATAACCATTGGCTCGGATGATGGCAGTGGCCTTAGGCGTACTGAGAAAATCGAGAAAAGCATCGGTGGCAATATTGTCCCGCCCCCTGTTTAGCTTTACCGCAGCCTGTTCAATGGCTGCGTAAAAATCACCGGGTACTAACCAGTGTGAACCTCGATCGGCCTCAGGCAGAGCGAGAACCTGAGATTGTGCGATAAACCCAAGCTGAGCATTGCCCGACATCACAAACTGAAAGACCTGGGCGACATTTTGCCCGGTGACGCGCATCGTTTTAGTGGCATCGTCAATATTGAGCGCAGCGAGCGTTTGCATAGCGGCGCTGCCGTAGGGCGCGGTTTTAGGGTTGGCCAGTGCAATGCGGCGTATGCCCCGATCAGCCCACTTGCCCTCGCTCAAGACTTTACCTTCGGCATCAATTAATGAGGGATCACTGCTCCACAAAGCCAATTGGCCGATAGCGTAGGTAAAAAGACTGTTCTTAACAGCCAGCCCATCGGCAATTAACTGCTGGGGGCGCTTGTTGTCGGCGGACAAAAAAACATCGAAAGGAGCACCGTTGCGTATTTGCGCATAAAGCGTGCCGGTGGATGCAAGACTAGCGACCAGTCGGTGGCCGGTTTCTTCCTCAAATACCGGTTTCAGTTGCTTGATGGCACCGGCAAAGTTCGCTGCAACGGCAGTGGTCACTTGTTCTGCGTGAGTAGTGGAAGTGAGGCTCAGGCCAAAAATTAGCACTACACCTAAGCACGGTAGAATGGCAGAAGGGAAACTAGTCCACATGCTGAGGGTGTATATAAATAATCGGGGTATGACAGCGATGCTGACTCATGTTACTTACCTATGTACATAGATTGATGGATTGATGGATT
>JAHRWI010000011.1 GCA_019090225.1 Porticoccaceae bacterium | reverse complement strand
GGGTCGATCTAAACAGCGATGCCGCCAACAGTGAGATTCGTCAGCAATTGACGGCGGCAAGCTCAGACCGAATCTGGTATGTCGGAGATGCTTTCCGAGCCGGAATGAGTGTAGAAGATGTTTTTCAGGCTACCGCGATTGATACATGGTTTCTGGTGCAAATCGAAGATTTAATCAAAGACGAGCAGGCGCTAAGCAGCCATCAATTAAATGACTTAGATGCCGATTATCTTTGTGCACTGAAACGCAAAGGTTTCGCCGACCGGCGTATTGCCGATGTCATAGGCGCTAGCGAATCCGAAGTGCGAAATAAACGCTGGCAAGCCAACATTCGACCGGTCTACAAACGCGTTGATACCTGCGCTGCCGAGTTCTCCACCGATACGGCATACCTGTATTCCACCTACGAAGAGGAGTGTGAATCTGCACCTTCGGCTCGGGACAAGATCCTGGTGCTCGGAGGTGGTCCGAACCGCATTGGTCAGGGTATTGAGTTTGATTATTGTTGTGTTCACGCAGCTCTGGCGATGCGGGAAGACGGTTACGAAACCATTATGGTCAACTGTAATCCTGAAACCGTATCCACTGATTACGATACCTCCGACCGGCTCTATTTTGAGCCAGTCACACTCGAAGATGTCCTCGAAATTGTGGCCGTTGAAAACCCTGTTGGTGTGATCGTCCAGTTCGGCGGACAAACGCCACTGAAGCTGGCGCGAGCCCTCGAAGCCGCCGGTGTACCGATTATTGGCACTACGCCAGATGCTATCGACCGGGCTGAAGATAGAGAACGCTTTCAGCAAATGATCAATAAGCTGGATTTATTACAGCCCTCTAACGCCACCGTGCGCTCGGTGGATCAGGCCATCGAAAAGGCTGCGGACATCGGTTATCCCCTGGTGGTGAGGCCATCCTACGTGCTCGGCGGTCGTGCCATGGAGATTGTCTACGGTGACGACGAACTGCTCCGCTACATGCGTGATGCGGTTGAGGTCTCGGATGATTCCCCAGTATTGCTCGACTATTTTCTTTCCGCGGCTATCGAGGTGGATATCGACGCAGTGTCCGATGGCAAGGATGTGGTGATCGGTGCCATCATGCAGCACATTGAACAGGCCGGTATTCACTCCGGTGATTCAGCCTGCTCGCTACCGCCCTATAGCTTGCCCGAGGCGGTACAGGAAGAAATGCGCGAGGTCGTCAAAGCCATGGCCCTTGAGCTGGGCGTCAAAGGTTTGATGAATGTACAGCTGGCCTGGCAGGACGATAAAGTCTATGTGATTGAGGTTAATCCACGGGCTTCTCGGACCGTGCCTTTTGTTTCTAAGGCTATCGGTGTTTCCCTGGCTAAAATCGCCGCTCGATGTATGGCGGGACAAAGCCTGGCGGATTTGGGTGTTACCGAAGAGGTCATCCCCAAACATTTTTACGTTAAAGAGGCGGTCTTCCCCTTTAATAAATTCCCCGGTATCGATCCGATTTTAGGGCCGGAAATGAAATCGACCGGCGAAGTAATGGGGATCGGTGAAACTTTCGCCGAAGCCTATGCCAAGGCGCAATTGGGTGCGGGCGATGAAATCCCCCGGTCCGGCACGGCTTTTTTGAGTGTCCGGGAACCGGATAAATCCGGCGTAGCAGAGGTTGCCAGGCAGCTGTGTAAGCTAGGCTTCTCACTGGTTTGTACCAGTGGCACCGCACAGATTATTCGTGATGCCGGGCTTGAAATTGAAGTCGTCAACAAAGTAAAAGAAGGTCGTCCTCATATTGTTGATATGATAAAAAACGGCAAAATAGATTTGATTATTAATACCACCGAGGGTCGCCAGGCGATCAATGATTCCGCCGCAATTCGGTCCAGCGCTGAAGCCAGCGGTGTTTATTACACCACGACTCTGGCTGGCGGCAATGCGGTCTGTATGGCCCTTGAGTACAATGCCCTTGCCGCCAATGGCGGTTTGCAGGTGAGAAAGTTGCAGGAACTTGCGGTTTAAGCACTTGATACAAAAGCTACAAAAGGAAACATCATGAGCAAAACCCCCCTGACCGTTGAGGGCGAGGCCCGGCTTCGAGCCGAGCTGGAACAATTAAAAAAAATCGACCGACCGCGCATTGTTGAGGCGATTGCCGAGGCGCGAGCCCATGGTGATTTGAAAGAGAATGCCGAGTACCATGCCGCCCGTGACGAGCAGGGTTTTGCGGAAGCACGCATTCGTGATTTAGAAAGCAAGTTGAGCAATGCCCAGATTATCGATATTTCAACAATACCCCCCAGCGACAAGGTGATATTTTCCACCACCGTGACCATCATTAACGTCGAGACTGATGAAACCTTCACCTACAAAATTGTCGGTGACGACGAGGCCGACATCAAAGAACAAAAAATATCCTATCAATCACCCATTGCTCGGGCTTTAATTGGTAAGGAAATTGGTGATGTGGTGATCGTTAAAACACCCTCCGGTGACATCGAATACGAAATTGACGAAGTAGAGTATAAATAATTCTGCCCCCCCGCCCCACGAATATGGCTGCCGGTACCGACTATTAATATCAAACTGATTATTAACATAAAAATAAGGGAGTAGTGTTATGCGAATGAAGACACCGAGAGTTGCGCCGGTTGAAGAAGCAGACTGGACCGAGGCCCAAAGAGCCGCCATTGGCAATGCCAAAATGGGGGGGCGAATCCTCAATATTTTCAAAACCATGGCCAATCATCCCAGTCTTGCCAAGCGCTGGATGGTCTTTGCCAATCATATTATGGGCAAGTCATCGATCAGTTTACGGGATCGAGAAATCGTAATTTTACGTATGGGCTGGCTGTGTAAGTCCGGCTATGAGTGGGGCCAGCATGTGCTGATCGGCTTGCAGTGCGATATGAGCGCTGAAGAGATCGAGCAAGTAAAAGTCGGTGCTGAATCGCCGGTCTGGGCCGATAACGAGCGTTTGCTACTCATCGCAACCGACGAATTACGCAACGATGCTTTTATATCCGATGCCACCTGGCAGAGCTTGTCTGGGCACTACAACACCGAGCAATTGATGGACATCGTCTTCACTGCAGGCCAGTACAACCTGGTCTCCATGGCGCTCAATACCCTGGGTGTGCAACTTGATTCCGGTATGACGCTGGACCAGGAGCTATGCAAGTAATTACTGCCTCATCGATTATTTGCACTTTAGCTAATCAATAATCAGCTAACCATTAACCTTACGAGAGGGAACAACTGATGCAATATTCAGACTATGAACACCTGTTATTTGAACACAAAGACAACGGCGTACTGCTTATCACCCTAAACCGTCCAGAAGTAATGAACGCCACCAATGGCCGTATGCATTGGGAGCTAACCCAAATCTGGGACACCGTTGCCAATGACGACGATACCAATGTGGTCGTGGTAACCGGTGCTGGCAAAGCCTTTTCAGCCGGTGGCGATTTAGCCTGGATCGAAGGTGTGGTCGGCAAGCCCGAAGGCATTCGCAAGATTCAGAAAGAGGCCGGTGATATTGTTTTTAATATGCTGGCCCTGGAAAAGCCGGTGATTTCTGCCATCAACGGTGTAGCGGTTGGCGCGGGTCTGGCAGTAGCGCTGATGGCTGATATTAGCATCATGTCCGAAACTGCCAAATTCACCGACGGCCACGTCAAGCTGGGTGTTGGTGCCGGTGACCACGCGGCGATTATCTGGCCTATTCTGTGTGGCATGGCGAAAGCGAAATATTATCTAATGACTGCCGAGTTTGTCGATGGTAAAGAAGCTGATCGCATCGGTCTGGTGAGCATGAGCGCTCCTGCACAAGACGTATTACCCCGTGCCATGGCCATCGCCGATAACCTGGCAGCCGGTAGCCAGCACGCGATTCGCGGTACCAAGACGACTCTCAATGGCTGGATGCAAATGGCAGCACCAATATTTGAAAATTCTCTGCGTATGGAAATGCTGTGTTTCCTCGGTGAGGATGCCGCAGAAGGTGTGGCTGCGGTCAACGAAAAACGTGTAGCTAACTTCCCCTCCTCAAAAGTGGGTGGCTAAGACTGTAAACACAATAGTTCAGTTGCAGAGACAGGCAAAAAAAACCAGCGCTACTAGCGCTGGTTTTTTTTCGGAACAATTTAGCTATTAAAACTGATATGTCAGACGTACTGTCACATCATCTGACCATTCCATCGGAGCAAAGATAGAACCCGAATTATCGGCATCTATTAAATTAGCAAAGGCTTCTATGGTCAAAGCATTGCTAGGCTTATATCGAACAGCAGGCTGAATAAAAACTCCGCCGTTAAGATCATATAGAACTGACATATCAACTCGCCACACCAGGCTCGGAAAAGGCTGTTGAAACGCAAACACCAGGCCGTCCCAACCGCGATCATCTTCACCACCACCGGGCAGTCTGTTGGCATCACCGCCAAGACCACTCAAATGACGACCCAGCAAATCACTTTCTGATTTATGCATCCATTCAAAGATAAAAAACGTCGCGGGGAATTCATTGGAAAAGCGGTGATATTTTTCGAGTATCAAGCTCGTCACCCACTCATCTTCCTCAATAAAATTACGCGACACGCCGGTTGCGGTGAATTTTTTATCGGGGGTAAAGCTCCCTTCAAAACGCACAACAAGTTGATCCAGTAAGGTGTCTGGCTCAGCGTAAAATATATAATTAAGGCCGAAACCATAAATATTTTCCGAAGCGTAAACCGCCTCGCCGCCTGCCTGTAGTGCGGCACCAAAGCCAGTCACGAGGGTATCAACAATCACCTTACCCTCTTCTAGAGTAGTCACATGGGGATCGCCCGGTGCGTCGGTAAGACCAAAAGCAGAAAACAAGGTAAATGCATCGGTAAGATAGGGCCATTCATCAACCAGGCTATTAATTATCTGGAGGCCATCAAGCCCTGCCAGGCCGGTTCTATAAAACCAGTCATCTGTTGAATTAAAACCAAATTCACCCGTTAGGTCCTGAGTGAACGGCTGGCTGCCGACTAACTCGCCAGACGGCCCGAGGGGGCCGTTCAGCGGACTACCCGCTGGCAAGCTCAAACCACCAGGCACCAGCCTAAAAATCGGATCGGGATTATGTCGGCTGACGGCAAAAAACTGCATGCCAAGATCACCCATCTCGCCGCGTAAGCGGAAACCTCCATTCCAGTTATCATCCACCCGGTCATAACCCGAACCAAAATCAACAGTAAAGGGGTAAGGAGTTAAACTGTAGGGCGAGCCAACATTGGGTAGCACTGAGGGCTGGAACATCTGGGCAAACACCTCAAGCTCCCAGCCCTGGGCAATGATATAGCTGGCTCGAATCCCAGGGGCGGACAGACGTTCATCGGCATATTCTTCAGCGCCGAAATCAAGAAACAGATGACGCCGCAAGTCGAGACCATTGGCCACATCCGCAACTCGGAAAAATAGCGCCTCGCCCCAGGCAATCTGCTGTTGGCCAACACGTACCCACAGTGGCCCCTTTGCATAGTCAATATATGCTGATGGCAGATCAAGCATGTAATTATCATCGCTGATCGACAAAAACGTCGCTTCATTGCCGTGATTATCAACACCAAAGTGGTCGACATCACCATAGTCTTCAAAAACATCAGGCTGATAATAACCACGTAGCTTCACGAAGCCCGTCACGTTGTTAGAGATATTGATATTAAAATCAATCTCAGCCCGTGTGGCAAAAACATTCCAGTCGGCTTCATGATCGGTGCGAGGCTTATCCAGACTTGGCGGAATAAACCCTAACGAACAGGCTCCGCCAGATAAGGCGTCCAGTAAAGCGCAGGCACCAGGATCAGATACCGCTGTATTCGGTACAGACTCACCATTAAGGGGGTTGCCGTTAGGGTTTTGGGTATTTTGATCATCGCTGATCTTGTATGCCATTTCCTGACGAATAAAGCCCGACACGTCGACACTAAAGGCCTGAGCCAAAGGCGCCAACAGCAGGCTCCATATTAGCGCTAGCGCTGATGTTGCGATTTTCAATTGTTTGTTACACATTAAATATTTTCCTCATTTTGTACACACACGAGTCCGCCCCCACGCCCTGACTAACAAGGCAGCGGTGGCCGAACCCGAAATTCTTTTACTTTAAAGTTAAATTTAAGAGCCGAGCCTGCGAATAGCCTGAATAGTCAGGTACTTGTCATAAGCACCTTCCACATCAAACTGGGTCTCTACCCCACCACGGATGGTCTGGG
>JAHRWI010000196.1 GCA_019090225.1 Porticoccaceae bacterium | reverse complement strand
GAGCACTGATAATATTCGGGACATTGCCCAGGCCGGTGCTGATACTTTTGTTGCCGGGTCGGCTATCTTTGTGCCCAGTGGCGATTATCGTGGTGTCATTGATAAGATACGGGCCGAACTGGCGACGCTTTAGTTGGTTGGCATCCGTTATTTGATAGGCGTTATTTAAAATCGATAGCAGCTCCAAAAGATCGTGGCAGTTTTACGCTCGGCTCAAATAGATTAGAATGCCGCCCGCAAACACAGGATCGTAATGTGAATTTTGGTATTCAGGACATAAATTTTTTCCTCTCTCTCTGCTGGCGATGGCGACAGGGCTAATACCCCCCTGCCCGTTCGGGCACGCTAATGCCATTTTTAAAAGCAGCTTTGAGGAAAGACCATGACACCTGAACAATTCGCCGATCTGGCCAGCCAAAACTACAATCGTATTCCCGTTGTCCGTGAGATTCTCGCGGATCTCGAAACCCCCCTCTCCTGTTATCTGAAGCTCGCCAGCGGGCCTTACTCCTATTTGTTTGAATCCGTCGAAGGCGGTGAGAAATGGGGGCGCTATTCATTGATTGGCCTACCTTCGGCAACGGTGCTTAAAGTTTGCGGTCAGAAATTCACCATTGAAGAGAATGGCCGGGTGATTGATGAGCGCAATACTCCCGATCCGCTAAGCGAAGTTGAAGCTTTTGTACAGAGTTACAAGGTCCCCGAACTACCCGGAATGCCCCGATTTACTGGGGGCCTGGTTGGCTATTTTGGTTACGACACGGTGCGTTATGTGGAGCCGCGATTAGTTAAGAGCTGCCCGCCTGATGAGTTGGGAGTACCGGACATTCTGTTGATGGCTTCCCATGAAGTGTTAGTGTTTGATAATTTGCAGGGCAAGTTGATTTTTATTGTCCATGCCGATGGTGCAGACAAGGACGCCTGGGGTAAAGCCCAGCTTCGTCTGGACGAATTAGAGGCTGGTTTGCGTAAACCCCTGCCTGATCTGGATAAGGTGTCATTAACCCCGAGCGGTGTCAGTGAATCAGCTTTTACATCTAGTTTTGGCCAGGCCCGCTATGAAGAGATGGTTGAAGCGATCAAAGAATATATTGTTGCTGGGGACGTTATGCAGGTGGTGCCCTCGCAGCGTTTATCGCTACCGTTTACGGCGCAATCGATAAATTTATACCGTGCCCTGCGGGTGTTAAACCCCTCGCCCTACATGTACTTCATTGACCTGGACGGTTTCGAAATTGTCGGTTCTTCCCCTGAAATACTGACCCGCCTTGAAGATGGCGAGGTGACAGTGCGGCCTTTGGCCGGTTCCCGGCCTCGCGGGGCAAATCCGGAAGAAGATCAGGCCCTTGAAGAAGAGCTACTCGCAGATCCTAAGGAAGTTGCCGAACACCTGATGCTGATTGACCTGGGCCGAAATGATATCGGCCGCGTCGCAAAAATTGGTAGCGTCAAACTGGTGGAAAAAATGGTTGTGGAGCGTTACTCCCACATCATGCATATTAGCTCCAATGTCACAGGTCTCGTAAAACCGGGTACCACCGCCATTAATGTGCTGCGGGCCACCTTGCCAGCCGGTACCTTAAGCGGTGCACCAAAAATCCGCGCCATGGAAATTATTGACGAATTCGAGCCGGTTAAACGCGGCGTCTATGGCGGCGCTGTTGGCTATTTAGGTTGGAACGGTAATATGGATACCGCCATCGCCATTCGTACGGCGGTTATTAAAGATGGTCAGCTTTATGTGCAGGCCGGTGGTGGCATCGTTGCTGATTCAGTGCCGAGTATCGAGTGGGAAGAAACCATGAACAAGTCGAGGGCCATCTTTCGTGCGGCGGCCATGGTTCAGGGAGTAGAGTCATGATTTTAATGATTGATAACTACGACTCCTTTACTTACAACGTGGTGCAATATCTCGGTGAGCTGAAAGCTGATGTCCATGTGCATCGCAACGATGAAATAAGCGTGGCTGATATCGAAGCCATGGCACCCGAAAAAATCGTTATTTCACCGGGGCCGTGTACGCCTAACGAAGCAGGTATTTCTCTTGCTGTGGTTGAAGCCTTTGCTGGGGAAATCCCTTTGCTGGGGATCTGTCTGGGTCATCAAAGTATCGGTCAGGCTTTTGGTGGAAAAATCGTCCGCGCCCGAAAAGTGATGCACGGTAAAACCTCTTTGATTCACCACAATGGCGAAGGGGTCTTTAGAGGCTTAAGCAATCCCTTTGAAGCGACCCGTTATCATTCACTGGTTATTGAGCAGGCCAGTTTGCCAGAATGCCTGGAAATTACCGCCTGGACGGTGACGGAAGATGGCGAGCAGGACGAAATCATGGGTGTGCGTCACAGGCAGTTTGCTGTTGAGGGCGTACAGTTCCACCCCGAATCTATTCTGACCGAGCACGGTCATGATTTGCTACGCAACTTTCTCGAGGCATAGTCATGGATATCAGAGAGGCTCTGGCCCAGGTCGTCGATAACAACGATCTGTCGCAGAGCGAAATGGTCGCGGTGATGCAGCAGATCATGACCGGTGGCGCGACCCCGACACAGATCGCTGGGTTTCTCGTGGCGTTGCGCATGAAGGGTGAAAGCCTGGATGAGATTACCGGTGCTGTGCAGGTGATGCGCGAGCTAGCCACTGGGGTTGATGTTAGTGGCGAGCATCTGGTTGATATTGTTGGTACCGGCGGTGACGGTGCCAGCCTGTTTAATGTCTCAACGGCCAGTGCTTTTGTGGTGGCTGCGGCGGGCGGTCAGGTGGTCAAGCACGGTAATCGCTCGGTGAGCAGCAAGAGCGGGAGTGCTGATTTACTGGAAGCGGCGGGCGTAAAGCTCGGCTTAAGCTCCGAGCAGGTCAGTCGCTGTGTTGACGATGTCGGTATCGGTTTTATGTTTGCTCCGGCCCACCACAGTGCCATGAAATATGCCGCCGGGCCGCGCAAAGAGCTGGGTATTCGCACGCTGTTTAACATTCTCGGCCCCATGACTAATCCCGCCGGTGTGAAACGGCAATTGATAGGTGTCTTCGATGCGCAGTTGTGTCGTCCGATGGCCGAAGTATTAGCCCGTTTAGGCAGTGAACATATTCTGGTAGTCCACAGTGATGACGGCCTTGATGAAATTAGTCTGGCGGCAGCCACTTCGATTGCTGAACTTAAAGATGGGGCGATAGTCGAATATCGGCTTGCACCCGAAGATTTTGGTATTACCCGGCAAGCCCTCGACGGGCTTGATGTCGACAATGCCGAAGACTCATTAAAGTTGATTCGCGATGCACTGGGTAAGCGTAAAACCAAAGCTGGAATCAAAGCGGCAGACATGATTGCACTCAATGCCGGAGCAGCGATTTACGCCGCAGGTGTGGCCTCAAGTGTAGCGGAGGGCATCGCGATTGCTCAGGATACCGTTGCCAGTGGCCTCGCTCTTGAGCGCATGATAGAACTGGCGGCTTATACTGAAGTTCTCGATTCCGTATAGGGGCTTAGCGCCAAGCTATAGAGACTCAGTGCTAATAAGACTAGCGAGAAAACAAGATGAAGGAAGGAAGATGTCTTTAGGAACTAATGTTTTAGCTGATAATGTTTTAGCCGATACCCCAACCATTCTGAAAAAGATTTTGGCTCGCAAATTTGAAGAGGTGGCCGAGCGATCCGCGGCGCTGCCCATCGAACAGTTGCAGGAATTTATTGCTTATCAAGAGGCGACTCGCGGTTTTGCCCAGGCAATGCAGCAAAAAGTTGAGCAGGGTGCGGCGGCTGTTATTGCCGAAATTAAAAAAGCCTCTCCCAGCAAGGGTGTGATTCGAGAAGATTTTGATGTTGTTGAAATCGCCCGTAGCTATGAAAAAGGCGGCGCCGCCTGTCTATCGATATTGACCGATGTGGATTTTTTCCAGGGTAATGACGACTATCTGCGCCAGGCCAGGAACGCCACCCATTTACCCTTGTTGCGTAAGGACTTTGTGGTCGATAGCTATCAAATCCACGAAGCCCGAGCGCTTGGTGCTGACTGCATACTTCTGATTGTTGCCGCGCTTGATGAACCGAGTCTACGGGAGCTGCATGATACGGCCCTGGACATAGGCCTCGAGGTGCTAGTGGAAGTTCACGACCGACAGGAGCTTGAGATTGCTCTCGGTTTATCAACACCCCTGATCGGTATCAATAATCGCAACCTACACACTTTCCATACCAGTTTGGATACTACGTTCAACTTGCTGGATCGTATTCCTGAAGATCGGCTGATCATTACCGAAAGCGGCATCCATACCATTGATGACGTGATGGCGATGCGCGGTCATGAAGTTAACGCGTTTCTCGTCGGTGAGGCCTTTATGCGTGCCGACGACCCGGGCCGTCGTTTGATGGAAATGTTTAACTAGCAGCGAGCACCTAACGGGTACCGTGAACCACCATAGTTTTACCGGTAGCCACGACGAGACCCTGTTCTTCCAGGCTTTTTAGTACCCGGCCAACCATTTCTCTTGAGCAGCCAACGATACGACCAATCTCCTGGCGGGTAATTTTTATTTGCATCCCGTCAGGATGGGTCAGTGCGTCGGGCTCTTTGCACTGATCCAGCAGGGTTCGCGCCACCCGACCAGTGACATCAAGGAAGGCCAGGTCGCCGACTTTCTGAGTGGTATCCCTCAGTCTTTGGGCCATTTGTTTGCTGACTGAATAGAGGAAATCAGGATAGGTTTCAGTGAGTTCGTGGAAGGCATCGTAGCTAATTTCGGCCACTTCGCATTCGGTCCTGGCGCGGATCCAGGCACTACGATCCTCCTGCCCAAACAGGCCCATTTCGCCGAAAAAATCTCCAGGATTCAAATAGGCTACGACCATCTCACGGCCATCGTCATCCTCGATCAAGACCGAGACCGATCCTGTAATGATGTAGTACAGCGTGTCTCCGGGATCACCGGCATATATCAGCGTGCTTTTAGTCGGATATCGGCGGCGGCGAGAATGATTTAAAAATTCTTCGAAGTTCGGGATATGGGGTGTTATGGGCTGTAATACCACAGTGTTCTCCTTGTAAAAATTTCCCGAGGGCTGAGCGCCAATGATCGCACTGATGAACAAGTCCTGTAAACCTTCCTATGCTGTTGTTTCTAAGAGGGACGCGTGTTGGCGGTGGCTGGTATAGTATTGTGCTTAATACAGACCTGAAAGGTGGATTTAGCAATGAAAGCAACGGTTAAATGGGCAGATAACGCGATGTTCGTGGGTGAGTCGGGCAGTGGCCATTGTGCGGTCATGGATGGCCCGGAAGAACACGGCGGTCGGAATGTGGGTATCCGACCTATGGAGATGATATTGATCGGCATGGGCGGTTGTGCCAGCTTTGACGTGGTTAGTATTCTTAAGAAAAGTCGACAGCCGGTCAGTGGCTGCGAAGCTCAGTTAAGTGCGGAGCGGGCGGAGACAGTGCCGGCAATATTTACTGCGATCAATATCCATTTCGCCATTTCAGGTCAAAATTTAAAGGAAAAACAGGTGAAGAGAGCCGTTGAGCTGTCTGCCGAAAAATATTGTTCGGCTTCAATTATGCTGGCTAACGGCGGCGTAGAGATCAGCCACAGTTACGAAATTATTGGCACAAACGAAGATTAAGATTGATGGCCAGGTAAGAGCATTGCGTTGGTGGCGCAATAGGCTAAATCGCAGGCAAAAAAAAGGGGAGCTTAGCGCTCCCCGAAAGTATGATACAGGGGGGTTAGGAAGTGTCGATGCTGGCAAAGGTTCCTAGGACCTGAGCTTGCCAGCCACGGAAAACACTATACTGAGAGCCTTGTTATAATTTAAATATATTATTTTTATATTAATCATAATTAATAGGAATGATTGCGTGCCTACGATTGCCGATTGCCTGCTTGCAGGCACATAAGTCTTAAATATAAAATGCAGGCATTCCATAACTGTTGATTATTTTCAATGTCCATAGATTCCCTTTCCCGTGTTGATTTAAACCTGCTCGTCGCAATGCATGTGCTTCTTGAGGAGCGCAACGTGACAAGATCTGCCCAGCGCTTATTTGTCACCCAGCCTGCGATGAGCAAGACCCTGTCTCGTTTACGCATCTTGTTTGATGACCCACTCTTTACCCGTAGTGGCAGGGGGCTGGTGCCGACCCCAAGAGCACTGGAGATTGCTCAGGCCTTACCCGATGTGTTGAACGATGTATCGACAGTGCTACAAAACCTCGATTTTCAGCCGAAGACTTATGAGGGTGCTATCCAGATTGTGGGCCCGGAATTTATGGCCGTGCAGGCGGTGCCGGAGCTCACCAATATCCTGCGTACTGAGGCGCCGGGCTTGACACTAGCTTTGTCGAATATCAGTGACTCTTCTATTCAGGAGCTTGAATCAGGAGATATTGATTTCATCCTGGAGGTAGAAAAAACCCTGCCGGAGGGCTTTGTTGCCACACCATTGGGTGATTTTACGCCTGCCGTCTGGATGCGCCGCGGCCACCCCTTGGCAAAGAAAAACCCTACACTTGAAGAAATCCTTGAGTATCCCTTTGTGCAGTATTTCTTGTTAATTGCTGACAAGGTTTCACCGCTGACCGAAAGTCGCTTTGACAAGACTTTGACCTCGATGGGGCTGGGTACCAGAAAAAAAGCCCTGGTCACCGATCAGCTAATGACGGCTCTCAGTACCCTGCATTCAACGGATTGTCTGATGTTGGCTACTACGGATGATCTGGAGCAGGAACGCGCATTTTATGACATTGTCCGTCGACCCTACCCCGAAGGTATCGATCACGATCCAATTATTCCAGCAGTGCTGGTGCAGCATAAACGCACCATCAATTCACCGGTACATAATTGGATAAAGGGCAAGATGCTCGATATTGTCAAAGGTATTCGACAGGAGCGAGGGCAGTAGCTGAGCGCTCGAAGTATTCAGAGCCAGGCAAGTGTCCAGAACCAGGTAATCGATAGATAAAATAGACTGGTAAAGCTCAAGCTTGCCCGCTTGGGGCAAGGTCTATAGTTTGTAGCTCGATTTAGTCATTATCCTCGAAACCAAAGACATCGCCTGTTTTATCGGGCTGGGGAAAGGTAGCCCACCGGCCTGCAATGCGCCGCTGGCGTGCCTGGCTTCATCGACGAGCATTACTTCTACGACAGCGCGGCTTTTAGTATCGGTCTCAGGTAGCTCTTCGAGGTGGTTTTCGAGGTGCTCACAAACCTGTTGTTCCGTCGCCGCGACAAAGCCGAGGCTTAAACGATCACTGAGCAAGCCCGCGCCCGCGCCGAGACTAAACGACATTGCGTACCAGAGCGGATTCAGGTAGCTGGGATGGCTGTGCAGTGCACTTAAACGTTGTTCGCACCAGGCCAAATGGTCTACTTCCTCTAGTGCCGCGTTCTCCATATCCTGCCTTACGGTGGGCATTTTTGCGGTTAAGGCCTGGCCACGATAAAGCCCTTGCGCGCACACCTCGCCACTGTGATTAACCCGCATCAGCCCTGCGGCATGGCGCGTCTGTTCTTCATCGAGTTCGCTTGCCTCACAGTGTTGTGCGGGCGAAGGCCGAGTCGCAGTGTTAGTTCTGTTGACGACCACACGCAGGGCATTGTCGGCTTCAATGAGCAGCTTGTCTAAAGCATTTAGTTTGCGGTTGGTCATTAGCTAGCAGCCATGGGGTATCGGTGTTTTGGGGAGCTTACAGATTACCATTGTAGTCAAAGTCGATGCTTCGGGGGAACAATGCTAAAGTCCAATTTTCTATTAACAGTAATTTTTTAACAGGAATACCACTTTGCAGGATGCCCACGATTTAGGCCTGGTGATAGCCGCTGGTGTATCAATCATTGTATTGGAAACCTATGACGAGTCCAGAGCTATAGATTTGTTAATGCGGGTGGCGCGACAGCGGGATACGGCGCTCCATCAATGGACGATTACCGATGGTTTAAAGCGCGCCGGTTTTGGTCTACAGGTAGAAGAGCCCAATAAATATGCCGAGCCGGGAATTTTACTCGATCAGCTAAAAAAGCGCGCCGAACCGGGAATTTACGCCCTTTGCGATTTTCATCCCTGGCTGGGGGAGGATAACCCCACCCAGATACGACAGCTAAAAGATATAGCCCTGCGCAATAATACTGGCGCCGTCACCGTTGTGCTAATCAGTCACCGTATCAAATTACCAGAGGAGTTGGCTCGCTTAACGGCTCGTTTTGAAGTGTCTCTGCCCAATAAGGAGCAGATCATGAAAGTGGTGCGCGAGGAAGCCAAAAGCTGGGCCAAATATAACAGCAATACCCGGGTCAAGACGGATAACGAAACCCTCGAACAACTGGTCAGTGGTCTGCGAGGTTTAACCCACGGAGAGGTGCACCGCCTCGTGCGCAGCGCCATCGTCGATGATGGCGCGATTACCGATGCCGACCTGCCGGAAATCAATCAGGCCAAATTCCGCCTGATGGATATGGAGGGCGTACTCACCTTTGATTACAGTGGTGAGCAGCTCAGTAATATTGGTGGTATGGACAATCTCAAAAACTGGCTGAGTCAGCGTAAATCTGTCTTTACGGGAGGTGTCGAGGGCCTCGATCCCCCCAAGGGTATATTGCTATTGGGCGTTCAGGGCGGTGGCAAAAGTTTGGCTGCGAAAGCTATAGCAGGGGCCTGGTCGGTACCTCTGTTGAAGTTGGATATGGGCGCGCTCTATAACAAATTTTATGGTGAGACCGAACGCAACCTGCGTGAGTCATTGGGCCTGGCCGAAAAAATGTCACCCTGTGTGCTGTGGTTGGACGAAATCGAAAAAGGGTTGGGCGGTGACAGTGAGGACAGTGGCACAGCGGGCCGGGTGTTAGGCACCTTGCTCACCTGGATGGCGGAGCGTAAAGAAGGCGTGTTTATGGTGGCCACATCCAACGATATTTCCCGCTTGCCGCCAGAACTGGTGCGCAAGGGTCGCTTCGATGAGTTGTTCTTTGTCGATCTACCTGACGCCGAGGCCAGGCACAAGATATTCTCGATACATCTCGCCAATCGGGAGTTGAATATCGAGCAATTTTCTTTGTCAGAACTGGTGGCGGCATCCGAGGGTTTTTCCGGTGCTGAAATCGAGCAGGCGGTGGTATCGAGCCTGTACAGCGCGCTAGCCCGCGATACTGAGGTAACAACTGAGTTGCTGCTGGAAGAGCTCTTATCGACCAGCCCCCTATCCATCGTCATGGGTGAGCGCATCAGTCAGTTGCGCGACTGGGCTCAGCAGCGCAATGTAGTGATGGCCTGATAAACGCCTGGCGATAAAGTCTGCTTGAAATACCCGGTTTAACAGGCCTCGTCACGACTTGTTTGGTATATCAATCCCGGCTTTGTGAGCCTCAATTAGCCTGCTCTTCACGGGCGATAGCGCGATAAGCAATATCTGTTCGATAGAGGGCCTCTCGCCAGTGGATATTGGAGACTGTCTGATAAGCCTGTTTTTGGGCCTCGCTCACGGTATTCCCCAGTGCGGTAACGCAAAGCACTCGCCCGCCATGGGTCAGTACCGCTTTATCTCGAAGTACCGTATCTCGAAGTACAGTGCCTGCGTGAAAGACTTTGGTGCTAGCGCTGGCTTCCGGCAGGCCGGTAATCTCATCACCCTTATCATAACTGTCGGGATAACCCCCAGCGGCCATCACCACGCCAACGGCACAACGCTCGTCCCACAG
>JAHRWI010000195.1 GCA_019090225.1 Porticoccaceae bacterium | reverse complement strand
CGGCTGTATCAAAGGCTTTGTTAGGTGCGACACCACGAATACCAGAACCGGCGCGTTTTGGAACTGTTCCCGTAGCCGCATTAATACCAAATTGCATGGTCATCCAGGCCAGCGCGGTTTCCAGTAATGAAACATCCACCACCCCACCTTCACCGCTTTGATGACGTCGATTGATTGCCGCGAGCACGCCGATAACCAGCCACATGCCGGTGCCGAGATCAACAAAGGGTACGCCAACACGGGATGGCGCGCGGTCTTCCTCACCGGTGACACTCATGATTCCGCTAAAGGCCTGGATCATGGGATCATACCCGGGCAATTCATTGAGCGGTCCCTCGCTGCCATAGGCCCCGAGATTGCAATAAATCAACGCTGGCGCCAGCGCCAACATATCATCCGCACCGAGACCCATATCCACCGCCTTGCCCGGGCGCAAGCTCTGAATACAGACATCGGCATTTTCCACAATAAAACCCCGTAACCACTGCCGCTCTGATTCCTGGGATAAATCCAGACTAATGGCCTCTTTGTTTCGATTGAAGGCCTCGAAGACGATGGAGGAATGATCACCCATTTTGGCGCCGTAGTGGCGGGCGTCATCGCCACTCAGGGATTCCACCTTAACAACAGATGCTCCGAGATCGGCTAAAATCATCGCGCCAAAAGGAGCTGCGACGTTTTGGCCGATCTCGACCACATGAATACCTTCGAGCGGCGATACGCTAGACATAATTTCTCCAGAAACTTTTGAATGACTGAACTTAAGCAGATGAGTGACACTTCACTCAGGCAAATGATTGACTATTACCTACATCATGCGGGGACAATGCCTGAACCACCTTGAGCATCAATCAATCGTTTGGATCCGATAAGCACGCGCTGCCGTATTATGGAATAAATCCCGCTTCTCATCTGCAGAATAGCCACTGGCAATCCGTTTAAAGGCATTCCACAACACCACATAACCGGTGCCCTTCTTGTCGACCGGAAAGTTGGATTCAAACATACATCGGTTCGGGCCAAACTGTTCGATGGCAAATTGAATAGGTTCGGCCCAGGGTTTAGCCAGCTCCTCTGAGGTGGGTGGGCGCTCCTGTTTGTCCCAGCGGAAGCCAAACATCGGCATGCCGATGCCACCGAGTTTGAGGAAGATATTGGGACAGGCAGCCAGCTCAGTCATCGCGCCTTTCCAGAATTCAAAGATCTCTTCCCGCCTGCCTTTATAAGGGCCAGTGCCCAGGAAGCCGCCCATATGATCAATGACCATGGGTGTGTCAGGGCAGGCGCGAGCGACGGCTCCAAGCTCAAGTAATTGCGGGTGGTAGACAAAGGCGTCATAGGTATAGCCCAGGGCACCGAGCTTGCGAACGCCCTCGAGGTACTTGGGATCATCCATGGGTCGGTTTGAACCCATCGCCAACGGCGGATGCTGATCCTGGGCGGTAATAAAGCGCACCCCCCGGAATAATCCCCGTCCGGCTTCTTCGTGAGCGACGAGCACTTCCTCAACGGCATCACCCAGAGATACGTCAGCATGGCCCATGATGGCGGAGATTTCAGCCTGCCCTGATGCTGCACTTATTTGCGCCTGCTCGGCGACAAATTCGGTTTCGCCCACTGGCCGCAAATGCTCAGGGCCGGTCTTGCGATATTGGGCATCGCATTCAAGAAATACCGTGCGCACAACATTGTGTCCAGCACTGGTATCTGCGTGTAGGTCTTTCAGAAGATAAGGCCAGCCAGTGTGACCCGTATCGAGCCATAAATGATGATGGGCATCGCAAATCGGCAGGTCAGGCTCTAAAGCCTCTTCCTGCACCTGGGCCACCCAGCTTGCGTGATCCTTACCAGCCTGTTCAATAGTCATTTCGATCTCCTTTTTATGTTTTATGTGTAAATTGAGTTTTATCTTTTTAGCTCATGAATTTTTCGACATAACTTTCCCGCCATAACTTTCGTAGCATATAAAGACGTAGAATATGAAGACATAGGTTTCTCAAGACATAAGCGTCTAAAAACATAAGCTTCGAATAGCAGAGACTTCGAATAAAATCAGAGGGACTCTGTATTTACTCACTTAATTCTATTTCAAAGCTCCCAGCCACACGCGTGTCCTCACCGGGAACGGAAAAATGAATTTCGCCAGACACGCGCTTATCAACTGCCTCGCCAAACTTAAGCACCATATCGTAGCCGCTGGTAGCCACTTCGGATTCTATATCACCGCTTGCTGGGTCAGACCAACGATAATGAATATGGGGATTATTGAATCCGCCGTCCTCGGACTTGATGGTAATGGTGCGGGCGGCGGGCACCTCTCCTTCGGGCAAAAACAGGAAAATTAACAGACTCGGATTAAACCCCCAGCCATCACCGGCATAAATGCCCAGGTTGTGAGACCACTCAGCACTGCTTAATTCAACTGCCGTGCCACGAATTGATCCGCTAACCCGGGCAGGCAACACCACTGGTGGAATATAAGGTTGCTGCTCAACGGAGTTGGCTATCTCATCAGCCCCCTCCTTAGCAAGCTCTAAGCCTTCGGACAAACCTTCGGCCAACCCCTCCACCATCGCGCCCATACCTTCACTAATAGCTTCGCCAATGCCCTCGGCCGCTTCTTTCATACCCTCACTAAAGGCTTCACCCATAGCACCCAGAGCTGCGGTAAACGCCGCGGTCATCATATTGTTATCAGTGTCAGACTTATCGACCTTCCATTCATCCTCAACCTTAACAAGGTATGTATCAAAGCTAATTTCAATAATCTCGCCAGGCCCTACCGAAGTTGCTGGCTCTGAAATTCTTTCTGGCCCTGTAATAATGGTAGTGGGCACCCGTGCATCATCTTTATCGATAATGGGATCCCCAAACCGAATCTCGCTTATCTTGTCGCCCTCAACGGTCGTTTCACTAGTAAAACCCGACGTTTTCCCGGACGGCTCTTTGAACACCGATAGACGCTTAATAGTCGCCTCGTCGCCCTGCTGTATCGCCGCCCAGTAATTCTCTGCCACCACACCTGGGTCGCCCCTTTTGTCGCCACAGGCTAACAAGGTTAAGCATGCGATTATCGTCAAAATCCACTTCATCGTATTCTCCCGATACATTTTTTCGAAAACTCTGGCAAGCAATGTAGCCTTTCACCTCGGCCAGTGCCACGCAAAATATCACCTTTTTTTCATCCTTCGTGGACACGGCCTGCATATTCAAGAAACTAATACTGTAGGCTATCGTCTAATTCCCAATATTTATAACAGGCGTTCATAACAAGGACTTATCAGGCCCGTCCCTTTAAACTAGGCCCTTTTAAACTATGGCCCTTTTAAACTATGGCGAAGCTGCCCAAACAAGGAAAAACCTCTCTGTGATCATTGACCACCAACCAGTTAGTAAGCGCTGACATGAAAGCACCAAAACGTATTCAACCCTTAATTGATGACGGTTTGATAGATGAAGTCATCAGCCGTTTAATGAGCGGTAAAGAGGCAGACGTCTACACCGTGCGCTGCGGCAGCGAAATCCGTTGCGCCAAAGTCTATAAAGAGGCCGCCAAACGCAGTTTTAAGCAAGCGGTCAAATACCAGGAAGGCCGCAAAGTCCGCAACACTCGCCGTGCGAGGGCGATGGAAAAGAACTCTAAATTCGGTCGTAAGCAGCAAGAAGAGGTCTGGCATAACGCCGAGGTGAGCGCCCTCGCCCGTATCGCTAACGCCGGTGTCCGGGTGCCCGAAACCTACGGTTGCCTGGACGGCGTGCTACTAATGGAACTGATCACTGACGAGGAAGGCCTGGTCGCACCCCGGCTCAGCGATGTCGCCATGTCCGCCGAGCAGGCTATAGAAGACCATGCCGTGGTCATGCACTACGTCATGCTGATGCTCTGTGCCGGTCTGGTTCACGGCGACCTCTCAGAATTTAACGTGCTGGTCGATGAATACGGCCCGGTGATTATCGACCTGCCCCAGGCGGTCGATGCCGCAGCCAACAACAATGCGCAGTCTATGCTGGAGCGCGATGTCGACAATATCACCCACTATTACGGCCAATATGCGCCGGAATTACTCGATAGCCGCTACGCCCAGGAAATTTGGGCCCTCTATGAAGAAGGTGATTTAAACCCCGATAGGGTACTTACCGGCAATTTTGCCGAAAACACCGAGAGCGCCGACGTAGACGCCGTGCTAGACGAAATCAAAGCTGTGATGGCCGAAGAAGCCAGTCGTCTGGAGCGCATTCGTGAAGCCAATGAATCCGATTAGGCTCGCGGGCAGATAAGTTTTCCCCTATTCGCGCCAATCAAAGCCTTACATCCGACTACTATAAACAATTATTCTCTCCAAACGACTAGCTCCAAAAACAACTATCGCCTACAAACAAGAAACCATCCTATGGCACTCAAAGCCACTATTTTTAAAGCGCTTATCCAGGTCGCTGATATCGACCTTAGCTACTATCACGAACATGCACTGACCCTCGCCCGGCATCCTTCAGAGACCGACCTGCGAATGATGATTCGCCTGCTGGCCTTCGCCCTGCACGCCAGCGATACCCTGCAATTCACCAAAGGTTTGAGCAGCGAGGATGAACCGGAGCTGTGGCAACGGAGTCTTAGCGATGAAATCGAACTATGGATTGAGCTGGGGGAACCAGATGAGAAAAGATTACGCAAAGCCTGCAACCGCTCAAAACAAGTAAAGCTATATTGTTATGGTGGACGTAGTGTGCCGCCCTGGTGGGAGCAAAATACAGACAAGCTCAAGCGTTTTGACAACCTGAGCATTATTAACCTGCCCGAGGACGCAACGGATCAGATGGCCCAGCTCGCCCAAAAAAATATGCAGCTAGAGTTCACTATTCAGGATGGTCATATCTTTGTTAGCGATGGACAAAGTAGCGTCGGGATTGAGCCGGTTGTTTTGCAACAGAGTACCCGTTAGCAATAATCAGTATAAATTACCCACTTCATCTAGACTTTTCCTCAAATACGTGACCATTCATCAACTAGAGCCTGGTACCCGCCTATACTTTCGCGGAATATTTTCTTGTGCTGAGTCAATACACAATACCGCTGTCACGACTACAGTCTATCCAGGTTGAGCTTTTCATCTTGCGGTGTCCCTGAATATACATTACAACATGCCCTGTGGAACCGGAGGCAAGGCTTTGCTCGAACAAGCTCAGCTGGAAAAGCTAAGTCACCAAAAACTCCAGGTAACTCAAAAACCTCTATTAATTGTTGGCATAAGGATGGGTATAACGATGAATAAATCTATTTTAGCTATTGCACTAACTGCCGGCATCAGCCTCGTAGGCTGCGCCAGCAACTCGGAATTAGCACAAGTTCGCGCCATGGCAGAAAAAGCCCAGGCCTCTGCTGATCAGGCTCTGCAAGCAGCAAACGCGGCCACCCAGGCAGCAAACGCAGTAAAGGGCACCTCAGACCAGGCAATGGCAACAGCTGCCCAGGCTGACAAAAAAGCTGACAACGCTCTGAATACGGCAAATCAAGTGAACGAGAAGATTGATCGTATGTTCAAAAAGACGATGATGAAGTAGTCGCGTTTTTATACTGATTTTTATCGGCGTTGTTGTTAAACAATCATTATTGAATAGCTCTGTTATCGAATAGTATTGCTATCGAATAAGCACCCGCGTGCCGATTTTGACCCACCTTGCGAAGTCTGCGATTTGATCATTGTTAAGCGCGACACAGCCGTCGGTCCAGTTGTATTGATTGTGTACCGACAAGCTGCCACTGCCGATACCATGAATGCCAATCGCGCCACCCAAAACGGTATCCATGGGTGGCATCGTTCCGTTTGAGTGGGCTTTGGTAATACGCTGATAGCCCTCAAGTGATATTTGCTGCTGCGCCAGGGCAAGCCTGGCATGCCTAACAGTTGGATAATTAAGTCCAAAAAACAGTTTGTACCGACTCGTGTGATCAATGGTCATAATGCGAAGCTCACCCAGAGGTGTGGTTTCGTCCCCGCGCAGGTGTAACTCTGCCGCACCGCGCTGTCCAATAGATATATTGTCGTATTCGGCAATAACTGTATCGTCCCGCATGATCTTGATAATCAATTGATTAGTATCTACCAACACCCAGGTCGGTTCGGCGCCCTTACAGATTTGCGGAGCAAATAATATAGGCGTGAAAACCACCAATGACAGCCTAAAAAAGTAGGCAAAAATATTTTTTCTGGTAAATTTATACCTATTCATCTCATCGCAATGTTTTTAACCGGAGGCCAATTCTGGATAGCAGCATTAAGCCACGCAGACTATCAAATACCCGCATCATGAAAAAGTTACTTCCTGTTACCGCTCTGCTGATTTCACTTATGGCGACTGCGGAGTTTTTTGAGATTCCCAGCGATGACTCTACCGTAGTCGGACGGCTTCGCGTGATTACTCCCAGAGCGGATAACACCTTGCTCGATATCGCCAGGCGTTTTGATGTGGGGTACCACGAAATTACCTGGGCAAACCCCAACCTGGATATCTGGACGCCTAAGCCGAACGCTAGAGTGATCATACCCGCACAATATATTCTGCCGCTAAAACCATGGCGTGGTATCGTGATAAACATTTCGCAACGACGCCTGTTTTATTTTTTGCCTGTAAAAAAGGGCGAAACTGCTCAGCTTCTGACCATGCCCATCAGTATCGCGAGGCAAGGCTGGCCCACGCCGCTGGGCGAAACGAAGGTCATAGCCAAACACAAAGATCCAGGCTGGTTTGTACCCAAATCCATTCAGCAGGAGAAAATCCAGGAAGGCGAAATTGACTTCCCCACATATTTTCCACCGGGGCCAGACAACCCAATGGGCATGCTCGCTATCCAAACCGGCTTCAGCGGTATTTTTATCCATGGTACCAATCGACCCTGGGGCGTAGGTATGCGCACCAGCCACGGCTGTTTACATCTTTACCCAGAGGATGCCGAAACGCTGTTCCCCTTAATGAAGCCCGGCATACCGATCAGGATAATCGATCAACCCTTTGTGGTAGGGGTAGATGCCGGTCAATTGCTGATGACACGTTATCAATCGGTGACTGACTATGGAGCGACAACAAACCAGTTTACCCGAGCAATACTCGCTCTGGCGCCCTGGCTTGAGAGCGGGGGGAAGCCGACTGATCCCACCTATGACGTTGATTGGGAAAAAATACAAAATTTGACTCAAATCCTAACCGTAACGCCACTTTCCATTGCCCCTGACAGTGCTGATTTGAGTCAGTTACTCGCGAACCTACCGGTTGAAGCCTACGACTTGCCACCCTATGATCACAATGCCAACGATGCCAGGCCACCCGCACCCCCTATGGCGATGGAGGTAGAGATGGACGAATTTGACGCAGAAGGGCTCGGTACAGAAGAGTTTTCCATTGAGGGCTATGACATTGAAGGGTATGAAACGATTCAAAGCCAATAAATCAAGACAATAAGACCAATCCAGTAAATGAAAATGCTTCGGATCCTGGATAACAACGCAACTCTCAACTCCTTAGTTCTCGCTTAAAACCCTCACCGACCTCGAACCCGTACATCGCCTCAGCAAAATTACGCACCTCTCAGGAATCCTAGGTACGAATCCTGATGCGACACCATCAAATATATTGCCTCTTCGGCAACTTGCTAGTCCCCCGTAAGGTTCAACGAAACAAGGTTGAGGACGCCTATCCAAAAAATTTATATCCGCTGTTTGGCCCTATATCTAGCTCTATCCAATGTAGCCCTTGATGTCGTAAGCTGCGCTAACAAAAATAATATTTCGCCATACGACTCAAACGAGCAGTCCAAACGGGCGGCCCGCCCGGCAACCAAATAAACAGCAAAACGGCCCCACAATTCCCAGGAGAAAGCCAAATGTATGATCTAATCATTAAAGGCGGAACCATCGTTGATGGTACCGGCAACAAACGCTTTACCGGCGATATCGCCATTGATGATGGTCTTATTGCTGCGGTCGGCAAAGTCACCGGCACCGCCAAAGAAACCATCAATGCGGACGGGCTGTTGGTCGCTCCCGGTTGGGTCGATATCCACACCCATTACGATGGCCAGGCCACCTGGGATCCCTTAATTACACCCTCTGGCTGGAATGGCGTGACCACTGCGATTATGGGCAACTGCGGTGTCGGCTTTGCACCGGTCGCGCCTGCCAATCGCGACTGGATGATGGAATTGATGGAGTCAGTGGAAGATATTCCAGCGGCCACCTTAAAGGCTGGCATCGATTGGCAGTGGGAGGGTTTTCCCGGCTATTTGGATGCTCTGGAACAAATGCCCCGCGCCGTCAACGTTGGCGCTTTTGTTGGTCACTGCGCCCTGCGAACCTATGTGATGGGCAAGCGCGGCGCTGACGACGTAGACCCCACGCCGGAAGAAATCGCGCAGATGGCTGAGCTTATGAGCGAGGCAATGGCCGCCGGTGCTATGGGCTTCTCGACCTCCAGAACCGGTATTCATCTGACCCCAGAGGGTGAACCCATTCCCGGCACCTTCGCCAAAGAAGACGAGCTAATGGCTATAGCCAAAGCTATCGGCGAATCCGGCAAAGGCCTTATGGAAGTGATTCCCGGCGGTATGCCGAAGGTCGATCGCACCTCATTCGTCGATGAGATGGATTTAATGACCCGACTCTCCATCGAGTCAGGTCGACCACTAACCTATTTAAGTGCTATATCCCGCAAGTCCTTCGACCTCGCCGAAAAGGCCAACGAAGCTGGCGCACTACTCTATCCGCAAATCTCCAGCCGCCCAGTGGGCATGTTGTTCAGCTTCGAGAACGAAAACCCCTTTCGACGCTTTCCCAGTTTTATTGAACTACTCGACTTATCCCAGGAAGAGCGCCTGGCTAAACTTCGCGAGCCGGAAACCAAAGCCCGCATCCTGGCCGACAAAGACCCTGCCCTCACCGATTGGTCGCGGATGTTCTCCAACCCATGGAAGCTGACTTACGCCCTGGGTGACGAACCAAATTACGAGCCAAAACCAGAAGATGGCGTCATGGCCATCGCCGAGCGCACTGGGCGCAGCCCGGCAGAGGTCGGCTATGACCTGATGCTCGACAGCGACGGCAAGGCCTTTCTGTTTTACGCCGCAACGGGTTACACAGAAGGGAATCTTGACCGCATCAGAGAAAGTTTGCTGCATCCTTTATCACTGCTCGGCGGCAGCGACGGCGGTGCCCATTGCGGTTTAATCGTCGATGCTGGCGTGCCAACCTTTATGCTCACCCACTGGGCGCGGGATCGAAAGTACGACCGCCTACCCCTCGAATGGGTAGTGCAAAAACAGACCCAGGAAACCGCAAGACGATGCGGCATCACCGACCGAGGTGAACTGGCACCGGGGCAACGGGCCGATATCAACCTGATCGATATGGACAAACTTAAAATTCTCGCACCGGAAGTGGTTAGAGACTTACCCGCCGGTGGCACACGCTTGATGCAACGTGCTGATGGCTATATGGCGACCCTGGTATCCGGTGTGGTAATCCAGAAAAATGGCGTTGATACCGGAGCAAGACCAGGCGGCGTGGTGCGTCTGAGCTAGCTCCCAGATCATATTTTGCAGGCGCGGCTTTGAGATAAGTATCGGCGACAGGAATCAAAACCCGCTGCTTCTTATGTGACATAAATGTCTTTAAAGTAGCGCCCGCTAGTAAGCGCTGGTGCTAGATCAAAAGGGCTAGAGCTAAGACCGGGATATGTGGCCCGCACACCGCTTTTCGGCCTATCGGCGAGCCAGCCATTGATTTTAACCCCGGCTAATGGCCAAATAAATCCGACAAAACTTCCCCAATAATTAAAATAAAAGGCCGCACAACAAATGAAAACTAAAGATCAAACTACTCAAACTCTTTTGGGCCTCGGTGCATTATTGTTTTTCCTTGGCCTGCTTTCAGGGTTCGCTATCCCCGCAATGACCAATCCACGAATGGGCCTGGCTGGTCATCTTGAAGGCGTTATGAATGGCACCTTTCTTATTGCCACTGGTTTGGCGTGGTCAAGGCTGAACCTTGGGCCGCGGTGTCTGACGGCTGCTTATTGGCTGCTTGTTTACGGCACATTCGCGAACTGGCTGTTTGTCACATTTGCCGCTATTTTTGGCACCAAAGCGATGACGCCCATTGCCGGTTCCGGTTATGAAGGACAGGCTTGGCAGGAGAGCTTTGTCACTGCAGGCTTAGCTTCCGTGGGTGTCGCCATGGTTATTGGCTGCGCCCTACTGGTATGGGGGTTTTTCAGCAAAGCTAATCCGTATGACTGAAAAAAGACGCAACTAAGCCAAACGAAACAAAGCATCGAACTGGAGAAAGCGCTCACCACAGTGTAAAAGCGCTTTATTAAGGCATTACCGCTTAGACACTCCCCCTCGATAGCAGCTGCTCAACCACCGCTTCAAAGGCTTGATCTGTTACCGCATAGTCCTTATACGCTTCGCTTATTTGGTAGCGAGGCACTTAGATTTGCTCCTGCTAGTGGCTCAGGCGATTTATTGTGGAACATATCCAGAGCCAATCCGCCGCCACTCAGAATATCTCGAATTACCCAGGGGCTAAGCATCCCCGCGTTTTCCTGAACAGGACATTGGACAATATTGTGCAAGGCAGTAAGCAGCTTAGGGCCAATAAATTGAGGTGGAACGTTGCCCGTCACTTTAGCCAGCAAACGCTCAGCATGGGCTGTATAAAAATCGAGAAAGGAATTACCCTGGCCAAATAGTAGAAAAGCGTTGTGGACCTTCTTATAAACTTTGTGTTTTTCTGGTACTTCTTTACCCGAGTCTATGGGCTGCACCC
This sequence comes from Porticoccaceae bacterium, assembly GCA_019090225.1. Classification (GTDB taxonomy): domain Bacteria; phylum Pseudomonadota; class Gammaproteobacteria; order Pseudomonadales; family Porticoccaceae; genus HB2-32-21. The sequence continues at coordinate 2,291 of JAHRWI010000195.1, read as the reverse complement.
ATACTTCCCTGCCTAGCCGGTAATTTTCTGCGAGCTCGCTCTCACCAGGCAGGTGGAACTTTTCCGGCGCAAAAACAAGAAAATCCGCATCCAGCCAGACTACCCGTTGGTAGCCCGCCCGGAGACATTTTTGCAGCCATTTCAAACGCGCAAGATCAGTTGCAACAACTCTTTGCGATTGGGTTTTCTCCAGTACCCATTGAGGTAAAAGTTCAAAAATCTCGTCACCCAAAAATTGATAATCGAAATCTCTCTGTGCTGCCCAATTTTTTACGGAATCGAGACACTGCGCTAACCAGGAAAAAGGCAATGGCTGACGATGCGATTGAATAACCAGAGTTCTGCAACCTGATCTGTTTTGTTTCTGCATATTTTTCCGACTAAAGACTGCCCCGACTGCGAGTTTATACTACGGGCTTAAATAGGCACGATCATGGGTGCGATCATACGCCAACTCTTCTACCAGAAGCCCCCTTAGAGAACCGTTAAATTAATAATCTTTGGCCAAGCAAACGCTGATGTCCTATTATAAAAAAGCCGCTCAAAGCTACGAAATTATTTTCCATCTGAGCTCAGGGTCAAGCGTAGCCTCTTTGTAGAATAAAAATAATTACGGTAGCCTCAGCGTTTTAGGCTCGCAAGCAAACTGAAGAACTCCCGTCGAGGAAAAAATACCAGGACGAATTACAAGCTGTAGTCACAACAAAACACAATCAGGAGAAAAATAATGAAAGGTGATTTTTGGGTAATTGATTCAGATATGCATCTCGTCGAACCTGCCGATTTGTGGCAAAAATACATGGAGCCCGCTTATCGGGATCGAGCCCCAGTTGGCACAGAGATGTATCCACGAGATATTGGCGTACTGTTTGGCACAGAATCCCCCCTCGATCCAAGAGCCGAACACTGGATGGATGCAATTTTTGCCCATTCAGAGCCCCTCGACCCAGAATATCAACACGCCATTGATAAAGGCTGGGACGGCAAGTCACAACTGTGGGCCATGGATCAGGAAGGCGTCGATATCGCCGTACTTTATCCCTCGCGGGGATTATTTGTCATGGGCCTCGACAGCGTTGCGCAAGTGGGGGAATCAGGTCTTGACCCCGACTTCGCAGCAGCTTTAGGCCGGGCCTATAACAATTGGCTCTACGATTTTTGTGACCCGGATCGACAAAGACTCTACGGCGCAGCCATGGTCGCACCCCACAATATCGACGAAGCGGTTAAGGAAACAAAGCGTGCCGTCCTCGAACTCGGCTTTAAATCCATCTTTCTGCTGCCCGGTCGAGTCAACGACCTGCCCTGGCATCATCCCAACTATGACCCCCTCTGGCGCACCTGCGAAGAACTTGATATTCCGGTGGGATTCCACGGCGGTGGCCCCGACAAGTTAGGCAACGATTTCGGCCTGGGCAATTTCGAGATGATGATGATGTGGCACTCGTTTTCCCATTGTCTGGGGCCCATGTCCGCCATGGTCAATATGATCGGTGGCGGCGTCTTTGATCGTTTCCCGAAACTGCGGGTGGGCTTCCTCGAAGCTAACTGCTCCTGGGCACCGTGGTTAGTGCATCGACTTGAAGATCATTACGAAGATTACATCGGCCGGTTTGAAATCAAGCTGGATCTCAAACCATCGGAATATTACCAGCGCAACTGTTTTGTCTCGGTCGAAGGCGACGAAAAACCAGCCATTCAATATGTTGATGCATTAGGGGATAACAATGTGGTTTTCTCCACGGATTACCCCCATCCCGATTCCAAATTCCCCCACGCGGCGGATAAATTCCTCACACTCGATTTACCCGACGAGTCAAAGCGGAAGTTCCTATGGGATAACTGTGCGCGGCTTTATAACATTGATAAGCCGAAATAGGACTGCTCATGCAAAGCATTCCGGGGACAGAGTGAAAGCAATTCAACCCCTGACGATAAAAATGCAGTTTTTACTCTGCCCCTAAATATTTTTCTGAATATTTAGGGGCTCAAGTCCGTTGACCTCATCGAACAATCCTGCCCCTGGTCGGAAGTCCCCTGTCCATAACCCTTCGGCACTCAAACCAGTGGCGATACCTAACCTGATGCTGAGTACTCTATTATGTTTACGTGATCAAATACGGCTATGGCCTGAAAAGCAAATAAACGTATTCACGATAATTATCAGACAGTCACAGAAAAAATGATGGCATTTCCCATAAAAACCGTTGGCTACACCTGCTTTGCGCTTTTAGCCTTTGCCGGAAACTCTGTGCTCTGTAGGTTGGCCCTGGGCGAGGACGCCATCGATG
>JAHRWI010000194.1 GCA_019090225.1 Porticoccaceae bacterium | reverse complement strand
GGGTAAACCGGTTTCCCCGGCCTGTTGATCACAGGCTTCGATCATTTTATGGAGGGTAGGCAGGTATTCTGACTGTTCTATAATTTGCCGGGCAGCCTGTAACAGACATTCGATTGGGTAGTTACGCAGTGAGCCCAACCACAAGCGTTTGGCTTGATTGAGTAATTCGATATTGTTAAATGCGCTGTAATATTGATTGTGATAATTAACGCGGAACAGGGCGAATATCTGCGTAATGGCATCGATAGTTTCTGGGTTTTCAATAGTCTGGGGCTGATCAAGCAGCGAGGGGTCAGTTTGCCCAGCTTCGGTCACTGAGTTCTGCTGCGATGTCGCGATTCCTTGTACTGCCTTGCCTACGAGATCGTTGCTGTATTTCATGATGGTTATTCGTCTTGTCGTTAGGGGTGACGGCCAACTGCCCGCTAGCATTATTACTTAAATAAGCCCACTGCCGTTTGGCATATTGCAAAAACTTGGTATTCCACGAGCTTAAAGCCTGACCGTCGTCCTGCCAATAGAGGATAAATTCAGGGATCAAGCCTTCTGCAAAAGGGCGGTCGATATTGCCCATATGCAGGATATCAAAAACCGCCTCGTCGGGTCGCCAATCCGGACTAATGGGTCTGGGCTCAAGGTCGGTTTTGAGTGTGTTGGTGAACCTGGCCCACTGGAGTTTTACGTGCTGGATAAAGCGTGAATTCCAGGTGTTTGAAGTAATGCCCCGCTCCTGCCAGTAGAGAATAAATTCGGCAATGGCATCCTCCACAAAGTTGCCATTAATGTCTGCCTGTATGGTCAAGATTTCCATGGCCTCTGGCGAAGGTCGCCAGTTTGCTGCCATGGCAATGTCCTGACTTTGCCGGAAGTCATTAGTTTGTTGCTGCCGCCAGAGTCGCAGAACATGCTTGAGATACCTGGCGGCCCAACTGTGTTTTGGTTCATTGCGTTCTGACCAGTAAGTGACAAATTCACCGACCTGCTCCAGGGAAAATACCTGGGGTATGCCGTATTGGCCGAGCTGAGCGAGCAGGTCTTTATCGGGCTGCCATCGGGCAGGGATAGGGCTGGCGACAGTTTGTTGGCTAGTTTGTTGGCTAGTTTGCTGGACAGGCTGCTGGGCTGGATATTGATTATCAACTTGTGGCGCATGGCGATCGACAGGGCGATTAGGCGGCGTGCTCATTACAGCGCGTGGTGAGATTGGTGATCGTGGTGCCGTCTCCATACGCTCATTAATCGCCACGCGAAAACTGGTGTCCGAGCGAAACCCAGCGCTACCTATCAGCAGAATGCCCTGCTCGTGCAATTGCTGGGTGATCCGCTGGATGTCCTCATCTGTCCAGAATGACAGCAGCCTCGACAGCGTCGCACCAGGAATATCAACCCACAGAAAACCGTTGTGCTCCTCATGGTTGCCCTGATCGATCAGCTCCTTAAGGGTCTGAACCATCACCGCACCCTCCAGCCCTAGCGCAACGGCTAACTGCGGGTAGAAGAGCAGAGGTCTTTCAGGGATCAGTGACATAGGCTCACTCTAGCAGATTCGTTCTGGAGGCAGGGCTGGCAATAGTAGAGATAGGTGAATTATTTTGCCACTTTGTTTCTCTTGTTGATTTGAGGCAAATCGAGTGGCGAGGTAGGATGCTGCAGCAATTAAAATAGCTGTAATTCTCTCCCAGGCTCTCTACTACCTGGCTCCCTATTAAGGAAAAATATCCCGTGGCAAAAAAACCTTCATCCGCCTTTGTGTGTCGTGAGTGCGGTGCCGATTACACCAAGTGGCAGGGGCAATGCGCTGAGTGTGGTGAATGGAACTCGCTGGCGGAAATGCGTATGCCCTCAGCACCTCGCGGTGGCTTGTCCTCGAGCATGGGTGCCAGCAAGCGCGCAGGTTTTGCCGGTGCTGCTGATAGTGATATCCGGCTGTTGTCGGATATCGACCTCGATGAACTACCTCGTATTGGCACTGGCACAGGAGAGTTTGATCTAGTCCTCGGTGGTGGTCTGGTGCCGGGGTCCTGCATTCTTATCGGCGGTGAGCCGGGTGCGGGCAAAAGCACCTTGTTACTGCAAACCCTGTGTTATCTGGCCAATAATCATGCTGCTTTGTATGTCACAGGCGAGGAGTCGCCTCAGCAGATCGCTATGCGTGCCAGACGTCTTGAGTTGCCTACCGAAAAGCTCAACATCATGGCGGAGACCTCCGTCGAGACCATTTTGGCGGCAGCGGATAAAACCCGGCCTAAAATCCTGGTTGTAGACTCAATCCAGGTCGTTCATTGCGAAGACATCGCCTCGGCACCGGGCAGTGTTTCTCAGGTCAGAGAAAGCGCGGCGCTCCTGGTTCGCTACGCGAAACAGACCGGCACTGTGCTCTTGCTGGTCGGCCATGTCACCAAAGAGGGTTCCTTAGCTGGCCCGAAAGTGCTGGAGCATATGATTGATTGCTCACTGATGCTCGAAGGTTCCGGCGACAGTCGTTTTCGCACCCTGCGCAGCAATAAAAACCGCTTTGGCGCGGTTAATGAGCTGGGTGTATTCGCCATGACCGAACAGGGCTTGCGCGAAGTGGCCAATCCCTCGTCGATTTTCCTCCAACGGGGTGACGAGGTTGCCTCCGGCAGTGTTGTGATCGTCGTCTGGGAAGGTACCCGCCCCCTGTTGGTAGAACTCCAGGCCCTGGTCGATGATAGCCAGCTAGGTAATCCCCGGCGGGTGACCGTGGGTATGGAGCACAATCGTCTGGCCATGCTCTTAGCTGTGTTGCATCGACATGGCGGCGTGATGGTGGGTGATCAGGATGTTTTTGTGAACGTTGTCGGCGGCGTAAAAGTATTGGAGACCAGTGCCGATCTCGCCGTGCTGCTGGCCGTTGTCTCTAGCTTTCGTGACCGCTCAGTGCCTGACGATATGGTCGCTTTTGGTGAAGTGGGCCTGGCCGGTGAAATCCGCCCGGTACCCAACGGCCAGGAGCGTATTCGAGAGGCCGCCAAGCATGGCTTCAAACGCGCTATCGTACCAGCGGGCAATGTGCCCCGGCAGAAAATAAAGGGTATGGAAATTGTTGCTGTGAGAAAGCTAACCGAGGCCCTGGAAGCGCTTATTTGATATTGCTTGGAAGTAACGCCCACAACAGCGGCCAGCTGTAAGCTGGTCCGTTTGCTTGTGCTTGTGCTGGTTATGGGG
>JAHRWI010000193.1 GCA_019090225.1 Porticoccaceae bacterium | reverse complement strand
GGCTATCGGGCTAAATTTTCTCGATACCTCGGACGTTTACGGCAAGGGTCACAATGAAACGCTGATTGGTCGCGCTATTACTGATCGCCGCGATCAGGCTTTTATCGCCACCAAATTTGGTATTGCCGGTGTCACGCGCAAACCCGAAGGCGGCATTGCTATGAAAGTAGACGGCCGACCTGAATATGTAAAAAGTGCTTGCGAGGCCAGCTTAAAGCGCCTGGGTATTGATTGCATCGACCTTTACTACCAACACCGTGTTGACCCGAATACGCCCATAGAAGAAACCGTGGGCGCCATGGCCGAGCTAGTTACTGAGGGTAAGGTGCGGTTTTTGGGCTTGTCCGAAGCGTCGGCTGATCCGGAACTGATCCGCCGCGCCAGTAAGGTGCATCCCATTGCGGCCTTGCAAAGCGAATATTCCCTGTGGACCCGCGACCCCGAGGCCGAAGTGCTGGGTGCGTGTAAAGAACTAAATATCGCCTTCGTGCCCTACAGTCCCCTCGGTAGAGGCTTTTTAACCGGCACTATTTCTGATACCGATGAAATGGGTGATAAGGATTTCCGTAAATCCAACCCGCGCTTTCAGCCGGGTAATATCGAACACAACCTCAAGCTCACCGAGAAGATTAAGGATATGGCCTCGGATAAAGGCTGTGCACCTGCTCAGTTGGTTCTGGCTTGGTTGTTAGCTCAGGGTGATCAAATTATTCCCATACCGGGCACGCGACGTATTACCAATCTCGATAGCAATGCCGGTGCGGTAGATATTTCTCTCAGCGCCACTGAGCTGGACGCCATCAATAAGATATTTCCACCGGATGCGGCCCTGGGTAGTCGTTACGCTTAACGATCTAGTGGGAATAAGTTGTGAGAAAAGGGCAGTGCAGAAATATTTAGCAGCTTGCGAAACCATTGACCATCAGCACCCCAGCGTGGCCGCTAAGGCTAGTCAGCTAGCGGACGGCCTGGTATCTGACGAAGGTATTGCCAAAGCCTGCTTTAGCTTCGTGCGTGATGAAATTACCCACAGTCTGGATTACCAGCAAAACCCGGTGACCTGTAACGCCTCGGAGGTGTTGGAAAACGGCACGGGTTATTGTTATGCAAAAAGTCATTTATTGGTGGCCTTGCTTCGAGCCAATTCTATTCCGGCGGGTTTGTGTTATCAGCGATTGACGATAGACCATGATACGCCGCCATTCTGCCTGCACGGTCTAGTGGCGGTACATCTTCAAAAACACGGCTGGTATCGTATCGATCCGCGCGGCAATAAACCGGGTGTACAGGCGGAGTTTTGTCCGCCCCTTGAAAAACTGGCCTTCCCGATTGTGATTGACGGAGAAGCTGATTTGCCAGAGATCTGGCCACAACCCCTGGAGCTTGTCGTTAAGGCTTTAAAGCAAGGCCTTAACTATCGTGATGTGGCGGACAATTTGCCGGATATTGAATTGCTGAGTGTCGCTTAAAGTCTGGGGTCAGCCGGGTAACGCCGGACAAGATCGAAATAGATTTTTTTATTTGAGGATACAGTCGTGGAATTACCTGAAGGCGCTTACATGAAGCTCAGCCCCGAGGATGAATATATGCATCCGCTGGGGGAGGCTGAAAATTTTAACGAAAGCATGTATTTCAATGTTTATGATCCGGATGGCAAGGTCGGCGGCTGGTTTCGCATTGGCAACCGGGCCAATGAAGGTTATGCGGAGATGACTACCTGTATCTACCTGCCCGATGGCTCTGTGGCCTTTATGTTTCAGCGGGCAAATATCAGCAATAACGATGCGTTTAAAGCGGGTGGCATGGAGTTTATAGTCGACGAGCCTTACAAGACCTTGACCGTGAAATACAGTGGTGAAGTGCTGGTGCTGAAAAATCCCCACGGGATGACTAATCCCAGCAAGGCCTTTAAAAACAACCCGAAATTGCCCTGCACCGTGGAATTAAACTACCGTGGCGTGTCGCCCATGTATGGCGGCGAACCGACCCTGGCCGATGGCAGCCTGTGGCAGGACAATCCAAACAACGGTTTGTATGTGGGCCATTACGAACAGCATATTGCGGGCACTGGCACCTTTGTCATTGGCGATCAGACCTACACCATTAAGGGGCTGGGTTTAAGAGATCACAGTTGGGGGCCGCGCTACTGGCAGAACGTGCAGTTCTACCGATGGCTGCCCATGAACTTCACCGAAGATTTCGCCATCATGTGTCTGAACAAAACCTCCGCCGACGGCACCAAAATTGTCGGTGGCATGGTGCTCAATGGTGACCGCTACGATCTGATCCGAGAGGCCAGAATCGAGACCCAGTGGGATGAAAACTATTACCAGACCTCGTTAAAAGCCTGGGCGAAAACCGACCACGCGGAATATGAAATCGAGGGTCGGGTGATGTCCCTGATTCCCCTGCGTAATCGTCGCACCCTTGAAGACGGCACCGAGCTGATGACTCGCATCACCGAGGGCATGACCGAATATCGTTGTAACGGTATGGTCGGTTATGGCTTGTCGGAATATCTCGACCAGATTATCGACGGCAAACCCAACGGTATCGAATCATGAGCGGGGCTATTAAGAATGGGGAAGTCAAAAGCGGGGAAGCGATGAGGGGCAAGCCATGAATGAAAAAGACACGCCCGGGCTGAGCGATGCCGAGGTTTCCGACCTGCTGGCCGAGGAAGTTCTCACCCACTTTGACGGTGGCAAGGTAGAGAATATCGAAAAAATGTCCGGCGGTGCGTCCCGCGAAACATGGTCCTTTGACTGGCTCGATGATAGCGGCCGTGTTACTGGAGATGCTACCGGCCTGATCTTGCGCCGCGATCCCGGCAATACCGGCAGCTCCGGTGAAGAGGGCTGGCGGGGTGGCAAGACCACTTACTCCCTGGATCGTACCACCGAGGCCGAACTACAGCGGGTAGTGCATGAGGCCGGAGGGCTAGTAGCCAAAGTGCACTTTGCCATACCCAAGGGTCATGCTCTGGGCGACTGCTACGTGATGGATCGCATCGAAGGGGAAGTCCTCGCTCCGCGCATCCTGCGTGACGAAGCCTATGCCGATGCCCGCAAGACCATGGCCTATCAGTGCGGGGAAATACTCGCCGGTTTGCACGCCGTCGATCCCGCGACCTTGCCAAAAGGCATGGTGCAGATGCCGGTGGGTAGTCTGATTGCCTACTACCGTGAACTGATGGACGGCATCAGCGACTACCACCGCGATGAAACACCCGTCGCCCGCCCCGAATACCATCCCGCCTTCGAACTCACCTTCCGCTGGCTGGAACAAAACTGTCCCAAAGATGTACCCGCAGGTCTAGTCCATGGGGATTTTCGCAACGGCAACTTTGTGGTCGGTCCCGAAGGCATCCGCGCTGTGCTCGACTGGGAGCTGGGCCACGTCGGCGATGGCATGGAAGACTTGGGCTGGCTCTGTGTGCGTGCCTGGCGCTTCGGCCAACATCAAAATCCGGTGGGTGGTTTCGGCCAACTCGACGACCTGTTCGCCGGCTACGAAAATGCCGGTGGCCGCAAGGTCGATCCCAAAGTCGTGCACTTCTGGGAAGTGCTCGGCACCTTAAAGTGGGGCATTATCTGCATGTTCCAGGCCTACAAACCCATCTCCGGTCTGGTCGACTCCTTCGAACATCTGGCCATCGGCCGACGCGCCTGCGAAAACGAACTTGACCTGCTTAAATTGATAGAAGACTCTTGTTGAAGAAAAGCCATAGAGGAGTACTACTTGTCACAGGATAAACCACATGTCACAGGATAAACTACATGCCACAGGATAGAGCCACCGCCGAAGAACTCCTTGCCGGTGTAGAAAAGTTTCTGCGCAACGACGTACTGCCACAGCTCCAGGGTGCTAGCGTTTACAAATGCCGCGTTGCCGCCAACATGCTCAGCATCGTCCAGCGAGAACTGGCCCAGGGGCCAGCGGCGGACAAAGCCGAGCTGGAAGGTCTGCAAACTTTATTGGCTAGAGAAAGCGATAAAGACGATGTCCAGGCTTCCCTTGATGACCTAAACGCTGAGTTTTGCGCCAAAATCCGTTCTGGCGAACTGGACGACCAACGCGAGGCGGTGATTGCCCATACCCTACGCACGTTGATTGATAAGGTGGGGATAGCTAATCCCCGGTATGCGGGTTTGCCGCAGCAGGGTTAAGGCTTATGAAAAGGTTCGATATGATGTAACGGTGGGTCTAGAATCTTTTGGTTCGGTTGATAAATCAAGCTGGCTGACCCCATGATTGTTGCCATGATTGCCCTTGTAATTGCAGTGATCTGTCACGCAGATGCTGCATTGCATCACTATTTCATTAAGAAAGACAAGGTGTTGAAGCAGATGACTGCTGGTGCGTGATCACCAACGTCAAGCATTTAGTTAACTTAGAGAATGAAAATGAAACGGTTATTTATGCGATCAATATTTGTCGTTGGCTTATTGCTTTCGTCAATAGCAACGGCCTCAAACTTTCCGACAGAAGAGCCGGTGGGCGGAAAACAGTTCGGTTATAGCACAACAAACATTGGTGACGGTTTGTACGTATTCCGCTGGTGGGTTTACCGCAATGTTTTCCTTGTCACCGATGAAGGCGTT
>JAHRWI010000192.1 GCA_019090225.1 Porticoccaceae bacterium | reverse complement strand
TCGCCTGCTCGAAGTCCTCGCTGCGGTTAGAGAAATAGAAACCCATCTCTTATTATCCCCAGCCGGGGTCCTCACCGCCCAGCATGAAACCAGCTATAGCAAAGCCGATATTGAGGCTTTGGCTGATGTCGTCTATAACCACCGGGATATTTCTGCGACCATCTCCAGCGGATCGTTTTTAACAACCGGAATGATCGTCGCACCTTGCTCGATGAATACCCTTAGCGCCATTGCCACGGGACTGGATAATAATTTGATCTCTCGCGCCGCCGGTGTCACCCTCAAGGAGCGCCGCAAGCTAATCTTATTGACCAGAGAAACACCCCTGCACCTGGTACATCTGCGCAACATGGTGACGGTCACTGAGATGGGCGGCATCATCGCCCCACCGGTGCCATCGTTTTATAACTCACCGAGCAGCATCGCTGAGATGGTCGATCAAACCGTGGGCCGCACGCTGGATTATCTGGATATTGAAACCAGTCTGGTTAAACGTTGGCAGGGCCTGGGCGGGTCGAAATCCTCCAGCACCCAGTCCTAAGATATCCGTGATACAGCGTTCAATATCTCTTTGTAGACCTCTGTCCGCAATTCGTAGCCGTAAACCCGTGTTCAAAAATCCGTATCCGTAAATCCATGCCCATAACTTAATGCTCATAAGCAAATCTCCATAAACAAATGCCCATAAACAGCAACGTTTGGTCGCCTCTGAAAATCCCGCTCTACCGAGCCATGTGGATCGCCATTACTGCATCCAATATTGGCACCTGGATGAATGAGGTCGGTGCCACCTGGATGATGGCCAGTCTGGCACCATCCAATGTCATGATTGCACTGATCCAGACGGCAACCACCTTGCCCTTCCTGCTGCTGTCCTATCCCGCCGGGGCCTTTGCCGATATTTTTAATCGCCGAAAAATGCTCCTTGGCCTACACCTATGGATGTTGCTATCAGCCACTGTGCTGACTGTGCTGACCTACAAAAACCTCACTACCGAGTGGTGGCTGCTGATCCTGACCTTCGCCCTGGCGACCGGTAATGCCATGATGCGACCAGCATTCTCTGCCTGTATCCCAGCGTTTGTGCCCAAAAATGAGCTGCACAATGCGGTCACCCTAAACTCACTAAGCACCAATGCCAGTAAGGCAGTCGGCCCCGCTATCGGCGGCTTAATCATCGCCTTTTCCGGTGCCTACGTGGTATTTGCTATCAACGCTGTGTCTTTTGTTGTGATCACGGTGATTCTTTATATCCGCTTCCCTAAAAGTATCGGTGTACAAAGCCTTCTGCCCCCGGAACGCTTTAGTAAAGCGCTCAAAAATGGCCTCACCTATACCTTCCATGATCCCGACCTGCGCGTGATTATGATCAGATGTATCGTGTTCTTTATTTTTGCCAGCGCCTTCTGGTCTTTGATGCCTGCGCTGCTGATCAGAGACTTCAATGCCAGCGCCCAGACCTACGGCATTTTTATGGCCCTGACCGGCCTGGGTTCGGTGGCTGGCGCAATGACTATGCCGCGCCTGTACCGACGCTGGTCGCGCAACCGTTTATTCACGCTGACATCAGCTTTGTTTGGCTGTGGCATGCTGCTACTGGCCAGCGCCACAGAATTGTGGGCGGTGGGTGTCGTCGCCCTGTTGCTGGGTTTCGCCTGGATCACCAGCTTTTCTGTGCTCATTGTCACCTGCCAGCTAACCGTACCCGACTGGGTAAGGGCCAGGGCCATGGCGATCTTGATGTTAGCTTATGGCATCAGCGCGACACCGAGCAGCGCCATGTGGGGCTACCTTGCCGACCAACAGGGCATTACCAGTAGTCTTGCCATTGCTGGACTTGGCGCTCTAGTGACAATACTGCTGGGCGTCTTACTACCCCTAAGTAATCAGGATCGTGATCACACGCTCTATGAACATGAAGAACCTTTGCCAGATCACATCAGGGATCCCGCTACAGTTGACCCCACAGACGGCCCGGTGACCGTGATCCGTGAGTACATCATTCGCCAGGCAGACAAAGATTATTTTCTCCGCCTGATGAATTCAGTAAGAAGTGTGCGAAAACGTAACGGCGCCTTATCGTGGCGGCTTAACGAGAGTCCAAACGAGCACTTTACCGAAACTGTCGTAATAGAAAGCTGGCTCGATTATTTACGCCACCGTGAACGGATGACTGTCGATGATCGCCGACTTGAGGAACAAATTACCTTGCTAAACAAGGGTCAAAAAGCACCGGCGATAAACCACACTAGCCCATCGACAAATACCAAAAAATAAAAAGCCCAGTATTGCTGGGCTTTTTTATATCAAAATTTAGATGGCTAAAATTTAAATACCTACATCAAAAAAAGTATCAACAAACAGTATAAAAAACTACAGCAGCTCTACCGCTACAGCTGTCGCTTCACCACCACCGATACAAAGACTGGCCACACCCTTCTTTTTACCATAGGTCTGCAAAGCAGACAGCAGCGTAACAATGATTCTTGATCCACTGGTGCCGAGAGGATGACCCAAGGCACAGGCACCACCGTGGACATTAACTTTTTCGTGGGGTAAATCCAGCTCTCGCATCGCCGCTAGGGCTACCACTGCGAATGCTTCATTAATTTCAAACAAATCGACATCATCGACCGTCCAGCCGGTTTTATCGAAGAGTTTTTTCATTGCGCCGACAGGTGCGGTAGTAAACCACTCAGGCTCCTGAGCAAACTGGGTATAACCACGAATCGCTGCAATCGGTGTCAGGCCTTTGGCTTCGGCAACACTTTGACGAGTAATCATTAGAGCCGCTGCACCATCGGAAATTGAGCTTGAATTAGCTGCCGTTACAGTTCCATCAGCTCTAAAGGCTGGCCCGAGATGGGGTATTTTTTCTGGCTTGGCGTTACCCGGCTGCTCATCGGTATCCACTACCGTTTCGGATTTCCGGCTCTTGACCGTGACGGGTTCGATCTCAGCTTTGAAGTGACCATCGGCGATTGCCTGATTAGCTCTGCGCAGAGATTCGAGGGCATACGCGTCCTGCTCTTCACGGGTAAATTCGTATTTATCAGCACATTGCTCGGCAAAAGCACCCATCAATCCGCCGGTGTAGGCATCCTGCAAGCCATCGATATACATGTGGTCAAGCATTTCACCGTGGCCAATTCGATAACCACTACGGGCTTTATTAAGAATATACGGTGCATTACTCATACTCTCCATACCACCAGCAACGACGATATCCGCCTGACCAGCAGCGAGCGTATCGCAGGCCATCATCACGGTTTTCATGCCTGAGCCACACATTTTATTGACCGTTGTGGTGCCAACGCCAACCGGTAGATCAGCACCCAATGCCGCCTGCCGAGCTGGTGATTGCCCTACACCTGCAGGTAGAACACAGCCCATCAACACTTCGTCGACGGCATCTTTATCAACACCGGCCCGGTGCAGCGCTGCGGATATAGCCGCAGAGCCCATTTGAGGAGAAGTTATATCGGACAGGGCGCCCATCATTCCACCCATTGGCGTGCGGGCATAACCGCAGATTACTAGTTGGTCGCTCATATTAGTCTCCAGTATTTATTAACAGCCCTCTCTATTAGCAGGACTCTTTTTAGCAGGCCTTACTACCTACCATTGGATTGTCACTTCGTTTTTAAGTCAAAATTATCTGTTTCTACCTACCGCATTACCTGCTTAAACCACGATAAGCGTTTGCACCTCAGTAACATTATTAGTAAAGGACCCTATTTAACACTCTTATTTAACGATCCGTAAGCCTGGCTTGCCATCACCTTCCGATCGGCGAGGAGAATCACTGGGTGCTGCTGGTGTCCCAGGAGGTGGGGTTTCTTCGGGAGGAAAGACCATACCCTGACCATTCTCCTGTGCATAAATACCCATAACCGCATAGAAAGGCACGTAAATATTGGTGGGTACGCCGCCAAATCGGCCGCTAAAGCTGATGCCTTCATTGTTGATATCAAAACCCATCACTGCACGGGGCGCAATGTTCAGAACTATCTGACCTTCGGACACATAACTCTGTGGCACTTTCACCTCGTCTGCCAGGGCATTGACGGATATATGCGGCGTGCAATCGTTGTCTACTATCCAGTCAAAGAAGGCACGGATAAGATAGGGTCGATTCGAGGTCATGGCCATCATGTCTACCCGGCTATTAACTTGACACTGTATTTAACTGCACACTTTGTGGCCTAGATTATATCTGACTAATGTCGGCTTGTTGCTACCTGCCCCTTACTACATAGGGTACTGATCCATTTTTAGCAGGCAGTTTACCCACAGCTAATACTGGCTCAGCTGTTCATGTCCAGCTCAACTTCAGTCAGACTCGCTCTAAAAGCAGGTCGCTCAAAAATGCGCTGCATATAGTCCAACAGGGGTTTAGCCTGTTTAGTAGCAGGTAATTTGATGCCAAGCGTATCGAGACGCCACAACAAGGGCGCTAAACAGCAGTCAACCAGGGTGAACTCATCGTGCATAAAATAGGGCTGCTCGACGAATACCGGCGCGATACCCAACAGGCTGTCACGCAGCTCTTTGCGCGCGGCATCTGCAGCCTTGCCACCAGTGAGGATAATATCAACCTTGTCACACCAATCCCGCTCAATGCGGTGCATAAACTGGCGGTGCTGTGCTCTTGCCACCGGATATACCGGCAACAACGGCGGATGTGGGAAACGCTCATCGAGGTATTCCATCATCACTTTGGATTCATAGAGTGCCAATTCCCGGTCCACCAGGGTTGGCACCGAAGCGTAGGGATTCACATCGGACAACTCCTGAGGTATCGCGGTAAGATCGACATTTTCGATATCGACGGTCACACCTTTTTCTGCAAGGACAATACGAACCCGATGACAGCAATGGCTTGCAGGATCGGAGAACAATGTCATTGACGATCGTTTCGAAACAATCCCCATCAATACCACCTCAAGTTAGTTAGTCAATCATTGTTGATCTGGGTGGCCGTTGTGCCCAAAAGGCACAACGGCCGTCTATAAGTGATATAAAAACGATCTATTAAAAAGCCTAGTGGATATCTTTCCAGTATTCACGATTCAATAAACTGACCCAAACTAGGAGAAAAGCCAGGAACAGCAATACATAGACACCAGTATGTCGGCTTTCTTTCAGTACCGGGTTGGCAAGATAGGATAAAAAATTAACTAAATCGTAAACCGCATCATCAAATTCGTCTGGAGATAATGTGCCCTCAGTGAGCAATTCATAATTACCACAAGGAGCATCCAGGATAGGCTCACTGGTCAGCGGATCAACCTTGATACCGCCATTAGTAGCCAGTACCGGCCCTGGCGCGCAGCTGGGTAAGCCTTGCAAGTCTAGCAAGGCATGGGGCATGCCAACATCTTTAAATACCTTGTTATTGATTCCGATGGGACGGCTGCTATCGGCGTAAAAATTACGCAGGTAGGTGTAAACCCATTTGCCGGATCGAGCCCGAGTCACCAACGTCAGATCGGGAGGCGGCGCGCCAAACCATGCTTTACCAGAGCGCTCGCTCATGGATATTTCCATCAATCCGCCAATTTTCTGGTCGGTAAATATCAGGTTTTCCAACGCCATGCCATGGGGAATACCCAGATCATCAGCGACCCGCTCCCAGCGCGAATATTTGGCCGAGTGACAACCCATGCAATAGTTAACAAAGGTGTTTGCGCCACGCTGTAAAGATGCCTTATCACTGCTGTCCGGTTCAAATGCATCACAGGCAATGGTCCCGCAGTCATGACTCGCTTCTGAACCTACTGCTTTAAGGGGGATAACAATCAAAGCGATGATGATAAATAGCACACCCATGGCCCGCCAGAAGCCCATACCGCCATCCATCGTCACGCGTTCCGGTTCAGGCAGGGTTTTCTCCAGGCTGGTCCACACCGGCATCGCCAGGAAGTAGAGGAAGTACAAGACCGTACAGATCTGCGCCAAAGCTGTTCTTTCTGGGGTCGGCGCTTTAACACCGAGCACACCCAAAATAACAAAGGCCACCGCAAACAGGACAACAGCAACACGACTGATACTGCCTTTATAACGAATAGATTTAACCGGACTACGATCAAGCCAGGGCAGAACAAACAAAATAGCCACAGCCGCCGCCATTACCAGGAAGCCCATAAACTTATCGGGCACCGCACGCAGCATCGAATAGTAAGGGGTGAAATACCAGACTGGCGCAATATGCTCAGGGGTTTTCAGGGAGTTTGCATGCTCAAAGTTGGCAAACTCAATGAAGTAGCCGCCCATTTCTGGCATAAAGAAAATAATAAAGCAGAACACAAAGAGGAAGACCACCACTGGCACCAAATCATGGACTGTGTAGTAGGGGTGGAAGGGGATGCCATCAAGAGGAATACCGTTTTCGTCCTTGTTCTTTTTGATTTCTACGCCGTCGGGATTGTTTGAACCCACTTCGTGCAGGGCCAGCAGATGCAAAACAACGAGTCCCAGTAAAACAATGGGCACGGCCACAACATGCAAAGCAAAGAATCGATTCAGGGTGATACCAGAGATCAGATAATCGCCTCGTACCCATTCAACGATAGCTTCACCGATATAAGGAATCGCGCCAAACAGGGAGATAATGACCTGAGCACCCCAGTAAGACATTTGACCCCAAGGCAAGACGTAGCCGAGGAAACCTTCAGCCATCAGCGCCAGGAAAATCGCCATACCAAATAGCCACACCAGCTCGCGGGGGGCTTTGTAGGACCCGTAAAGCAGGCCACGGAACATGTGAAGATACACCACCAGAAAGAAGGCCGATGCGCCTGTGGAATGCATATAACGCAGTATCCAGCCAAAATCCACATCACGCATGATGTACTCGACCGAGGCGAAAGCGCGCTCAGAAGAGGGTTCGTAACTCATCGTCAGCCAGATACCGGTAACAAACTGATTAACCAATACCAGCAGAGACAGGACACCAAAGAAGTACCAGAAATTAAAGTTCTTGGGCGCATAGTACTTGGCCATGTGGGTATCCCACGCCCGCTGTACCGGCAAACGGGCGTCAAACCAGCCCCATAATCCCACCAGCCAACTCATAATCAACTTCATGATGTCCCCTCCTGATCAATACCAATGACTACCACGGTGTCACTTTCATAATGATGGGGAGGAACCTTGAGGTTAGTGGGCGCGGGAACGCCTTTATAAACTCTTCCAGCAAGATCAAATTTGGAGCCATGACAGGGACAGAAGAAACCACCCAGCCATTCTTCACCACCAAGATCAGCATCGCCCACTTCAGGCCGATACATGGGTGCACAACCCAGATGAGTACATAAACCCACCATAATCAGGTATTCAGCTTTGATCGAACGGGTAACAGGATCAACATAGTCAGGCTGGTCTGACTCTTCTGACTGAGGGTCTCGAAGCTTACCGCTTAACTTGGCAAGCGATGCCAGGGCTTCTTCAGGACGACGGACGATATAAACTGGCTGACCGCGCCATTCTTCAACAATCCTTTGACCCGGTTCAATTTTGCCGATATCGATTTTAACCGGCGCGCCTGCTGCTTTAGCTTTGGCGCTAGGAAACCAGGAACCAACGAACGGAACAGCCGCACCTGCGACCCCTGCTGCACCCACCACACACGTGGCTCCAGTCAGAAAGCGGCGACGCCCCTGATTGACACCCTCATTGCTCATATGAGCTCCCCTGATAAGCTGTGAAAAAAACAGACCGAATGCGCCTGCTTATTGAAAAATAACTCGAAAAATAACCACGTTTGCATGTTTTTATGCAGACAAAAAAGGCGAGGCATAATAATTAAAAACCATACAAATAGCAAGTGATAAACGCTTAGCGACGCCCTAAGCTATTGTATATAAACAAAAAAGCCCAACATTAAGCTGGGCTGATTGTAAGCATAAAATCTACGATTAACGTTTCGAGAACTGCGGACGTTTACGCGCTTTATGTAAACCAACTTTCTTACGTTCCACCTCACGGGCATCACGCGTTAAAAAGCCCGCCTGGCGCAGCGGCGAACGCAAACCTTCATCGTATTGCAGCCTGTCTCTTATACACATCTGACGCTGCCGACGATAAGG
>JAHRWI010000191.1 GCA_019090225.1 Porticoccaceae bacterium | reverse complement strand
TGGGTATTGATCCCAAGAAATCGGATCAGGTGGTACGTGGTGCAACAACGCTGCCTAACGGTACTGGAAAAGATGTCCGGGTGGCGGTTTTTGCCCAGGGCGACAGTGCTGACGGGGCGCGTGAGGCAGGCGCTGACCTGGTTGGTATGGATGATCTCGCTGAGCAAATCAAAGCCGGTGAAATGAACTTTGACGTAGTAATAGCCAGCCCTGATGCGATGCGTGTAGTGGGCCAGCTGGGCCAGATACTCGGCCCCCGTGGGTTAATGCCGAACCCTAAAACAGGTACTGTTACCCCGGATGTGGCGGCTGCAGTAAAAAACGCTAAGGCCGGACAGGTTCGGTTTCGGGCGGATAAGAGCGGTATCGTACACGGCGGCATTGGCTCTCTTAGTTTTGAAGCTGGCGCCATTAAAGAAAATTTAGAAGCATTGATTACGGATTTATCGAAGGCAAAACCGGCTTCGGCAAAAGGTATTTACCTCAAGAAAATCACCCTGTCGACGACGATGGGGCCGGGTTTATTGATCGATCAATCTTCGCTGGGAGAGTAAGGGCTTCCTCAGACTTTAGGGCTATCACGGTATTGTGCTTATAAGGACTTTCCGTGGTGACTGTTAAAGACCGCAGGTTCCCCGTATGACTTTATTCATTAAGAATAAGTCGGGGTTTAATGGCCTCAAACAAATCGATATTGATTTGAGCTTGTGCCGCCAGCGCAAACGGTGTGACCCGATTCAGTTTTAAGCTGGGTTCGATCACCAACAAGTGGTCCGACATTTAGGTGTGGCATTTGAATGTTTTGAAATGTTTGCACCAGGGGTCGGAATAAAACCGAAGTCGCAAGGCTTCGATAAAACCCAGGAGATATTCGTGTGGCATTAAATCTCGAAGACAAAAAAGCGATCGTTGCTGAAGTCAATGAGACCGCTAGTAATGCTTTGTCACTGGTGATTGGTGATGCTCGTGGCGTTAATGTTGGCGATATTACCGAACTGCGTAAGCAGGCTCGGGAAGCTAACGTTAATCTGCGTATCGTCAAAAACTCTCTGGCTAAGCGAGCGTTTCAGGGCACTGAATTTGAGTGTGTTGAAAGCTTGTTGATGGGCCCTTCCCTGTTTGGTTTTTCTATGGAAGACCCAGGCGCAGCAGCGCGGCTATTCAAAGATTTCGCTAAAGACAACGAAAACTTTGAAGTTAAAGGCCTGGCTGTTAGTGGTCAAATGTTGGCTAAGGAGCAGCTCGATGTGCTCGCTACCCTGCCAACCCGAGATCAGGCGCTCGGCCAGTTAGTCAGTGTGATGATTGCGCCAATTACCAAGCTGGTTCGTACTTTAAATGAAGTGCCAACCAAAGTGACTCGTGTAGTAGCGGCGGTTCGTGATCAAAAGCAGGATGAAGCCGCATAGTCGGTTTCGGTATTTTGGATTATTGATGCTAAATAACTAACGTCAGTGTCTCGGCGTTAACTTACAGAAAATTAGGAGATTGAGCATGGCTCTGTCAAAAGATGAAATTTTAGATGCAATTGCTGAAATGAGCGTAATGGACGTTGTAGAACTGGTTTCTGCAATGGAAGAAAAATTCGGTGTTTCTGCTGCCGCTGCTGTTGCAGTTGCTGCGGCTCCAGCTGGCGGTGAAGCCACAACTGCTGAGGAGCAAACTGAATTTGATGTAGTATTGTCTGCTGTTGGTGACAAGAAAGTTAATGTTATTAAAGCGGTTCGAGCTATTACTGGTCTTGGTTTGAAAGAAGCCAAGGGAATGGTTGATGGTGCTCCATCCACGGTCAAAGAAGCTGCTTCGAAAGAAGATGCTGAGGCTGCAAAAGCACAACTTGAAGAAGCTGGCGCAACTGCCGAACTGAAATAAGTTTGCATCGCGTAAGTCAGACTGCGCCTGGTAACGGGCGCGAGAGGCTGGCGGGTATATCCCGCCGGCCTTTTTCTGCTTTCTGAAGCGAGCTTGTTTGTCAAAGCAGTGATTGTCACCGTTGTAAAACGATGAAACTGGTATATCCGAAAACGCTAAACGTGCTGGGGAATATAGATGACTTATTCATATACTGAGAAGAAACGGATTCGCAAGGATTTTGGCAAGTTGCCGCAAGTGATGGATCAACCCTACCTGTTAGCGATACAGCTCGATTCTTACCGAAAATTTACTCAGCCTGGTGTTGCCCTTGGAGATCGCGGCAACACGGGTTTACATGCGGCCTTTGGTTCGGTGTTTCCGATAGAAAGTTATTCCGGGAACGCGCGCCTTGAGTATGTCGATTACAAATTAGATAAGCCTATCTTTGATGTTGAAGAGTGTAAGTTGCGCGGTATCACTTATGCAGCGCCTCTGCGCGTTCGCGTACGATTGGTGCTCATCGACAAAGACCTGGCTAACAAGCCCATCAAAGATATCAAAGAGCAAGAAGTTTATATGGGGGAAATCCCCCTGATGACAGATTACGGCACCTTTGTCATCAATGGCACAGAGCGCGTGATTGTCTCCCAGTTGCACCGTTCGCCCGGCGTCTTTTTTAGCCACGATAAAGGTAAAACCCACTCTTCGGGCAAGCTCCTCTATTCGGCAAGGGTCATTCCTTACCGTGGTTCATGGTTGGATTTCGAGTTTGACCCAAAGGATCTGGTCTACGTACGTATTGATCGACGTCGAAAATTACCTGCGACGATTTTACTGCGAGCGATGGGTTATAGCTCCGAGGAAATCCTCGGTATGTTTTTTGATACCTCGACCTTTAAAATCGACAAGGACGGACAATTCGTTTTAGAGCTTGAACCTTCACGACTGCGTGGCGAAATGGCTGGCTTTGATATTTTGGGTAAAGGTGGCAAGGTGCTGGTTGAGGCTGGTCGACGTATTACCCCACGGCATATCCGTCAGCTCGAAAAAGACAAGATGACCTCAATGGTCGTGCCTGACGAATACCTGTACGACAAAGCTACCTCTCATGACATCATTGATGAAGAGACCGGTGAGGTCTTGTTTGAATGTAACTCCTTACTGACCGAAGAGGTGGTCGAAAAAATCCGAGAGTTGAAGCTCACGGAAATTCAGACAATTTATACCAATGATCTGGATCAAGGGCCTTTTATTGCCGATACCATGCGGATCGATAGCACCAGAACAGAGCTTGAAGCACTGGTCGAAATATATCGAATGATGCGTCCGGGTGAGCCGCCAACTAAAGATTCAGCCGAGAATTTATTTAAAAACCTGTTTTTCAGTCCTGATCGCTATGACCTGTCGGCCGTAGGCCGGATGAAGTTCAATCGTCGCCTCGGCCGTGAAGAGGTCGAAGGTGAGAGGATATTATCCCGGGAAGACATCGTTGGTGTGTTCAAGGTATTGATTGCGATTCGCAATGGTCAGGGAGTGGTCGATGATATCGATCATCTCGGTAATCGCCGAGTGCGCTCGGTCGGTGAAATGGCAGAGAATCAATTCCGTATCGGACTGGTGCGCGTCGAGCGCGCAGTTAAAGAGCGTCTTGCGGTAGCCGAAACTGAAGGCCTGATGCCTCAGGACATGGTTAACGCCAAACCAGTAGCGGCTGCCATGAAAGAGTTTTTTGGCTCCAGTCAGCTGTCTCAGTTTATGGATCAGAACAACCCCTTGTCAGAGGTGACGCACAAGCGTCGAGTGTCGGCTTTAGGGCCGGGTGGCTTGACCCGTGAGCGCGCCGGATTTGAGGTGCGTGATGTGCATCCAACTCACTACGGGCGCGTGTGTCCAATCGAGACCCCTGAAGGGCCGAATATTGGTTTGATTAACTCGCTGGCAAATTATGCCCGTACCAACGATTACGGCTTTCTTGAAACGCCTTATCGAAAGGTCATCAACAGCCAGGTGAGCGATGAAATCGAATATCTGTCTGCGATTAATGAAGCTGACTATATTATTGCCCAGGCCTCGGCGACCGTCAGCAAAAATGGCAAATTGACCGAAGAGTTGGTCGCGGTGCGACATGGCGGTGAATTTACCGTTAAGCACCCTAGCGAAGTTGAATATATGGATGTCTCTGCTCGCCAGGTGGTATCCGTTGCATCGTCCTTAATTCCTTTTCTTGAGCACGATGATGCTAACCGCGCCCTCATGGGTTCCAACATGCAGCGCCAGGCAGTGCCAACGCTGAAAGCCGATAAGCCCCTGGTTGGTACCGGCATCGAGCGCGTGCTGGCGGGTGACTCGGGTGTCTGTGTGGTGGCTCGCCGAGGTGGCGCGATTGAAAGCGCTGATGCCGCGCGTATTGTCGTTCGGGTCAATGACGACGAGGTCGAGGCCGGTGATGCCGGTGTCGATATATATAATCTGACCAAGTACACACGGTCCAACCAAAACACCTGTATCAATCAGCGTGCTCTGGTGAAATCTGGTGATGTCATTGCTCGCGGCGATATTATGGCCGATGGACCATCGGTTGATCTCGGCGAATTAGCGCTAGGTCAAAATATGCGCATTGCCTTTATGCCCTGGAATGGCTACAACTTTGAAGATTCTATTTTGGTCTCAGAGCGAGTCGTCGAAGAAGATCGTTTCACCACCATACATATTCAGGAACTGACCTGCGTCGCCCGTGATACCAAACTGGGTGCCGAAGAAATTACCGCTGATATACCTAATGTTGGCGAATCCGCCCTGGGCCGTCTTGACGAGTCGGGTATTGTTTACATTGGTGCTGAGGTCGGTGCTGGTGACATCCTGGTCGGCAAGGTAACGCCTAAGGGTGAAACCCAGCTAACGCCGGAAGAAAAATTATTAAGAGCAATCTTCGGGGAAAAAGCCAGTGACGTAAAAGATACCTCACTGCGGGTACCTGGTAGTACTAAAGGCACGGTGATAGATGTCCAGGTGTTTACCCGAGAAGGTCTCGAAAAAGACGAACGTTCTTTGCAAATAGAGTTGGCCGAACTCGACCAGTTTCGCAAAGACGTTAATGACGAATACCGCATCATGGAAAATGCCACCTTCGAACGCCTTCGACGTTCTCTGGTTGGCAAGCCGGTAATTAGTGCGCCAGGCCTGAAAAAAGGCGACTTGCTGAGCGACGAAGTGATTGACGGGCTCGATGCCAGTTCCTGGTTCAGCGTGCGTATGGATGACGATACCTGTAACGAACAGTTAAGCCGAGCCGAGGCCCAGTTGATCGAGCGTCGCGCTTTGCTGGACGAACGTTTTGAAGATAAGCGCGGCAAGTTGCAAAGCGGTGATGATCTTGCTCCCGGTGTTCAGAAGATTGTCAAAGTCTACCTCGCCGTTAAACGCCGTATTCAACCGGGCGACAAGATGGCCGGTCGTCATGGCAACAAAGGTGTGATCTCGGTGATTATGCCGGTTG